>JAJYZI010000024.1 GCA_021800105.1 Thermoplasmata archaeon | reverse complement strand
CGTCGGTATTTATGCAAAGTCCTTGGATGAACTAGAGGGAAAGTTTACCTGGCGTTTTCGGGAACGGATGAGTATCTTCAATTCTCTTCAGGCCACAGATGTACCTTGTCAACCTCTCTATGCCGATACCGAAACCTGCACTAGGTGTCAGGCCTTTCGAAGAATAAGCCAAAATCCACTTGAACTGCTCCTCAGATTGCCCCTTCTTCCTGATTCTCTCCTTTATCCTATCATGCAGAAATTCTCTCTCTCCGCCAGAAAGACCTTCCCCAAACCCTTCAGGATAGATCAAATCCATGTCTCTAAGGACCCCGGGTTGGCTGTCGCTCTCCATATCATAAAATTCACGGTTTTTTAAAGGAATGTCAACTATCCAGAATGGATCCTTCATACGGCTTGAAAGAACAGCCTCAAAATCTTCCCCGTATTCTTTTTCCGCATCCAGGAACTTGAAGATCCTAAACGGTTTCTGAGGAACCTTAAGCCTTCTCCCTAAAAATTGGAGGTCATAAGATCTTGTTTTTATCATATGGTCGGACAGACCGATCATCAGATCCTCGACGAGGGACATCATTTCCTCCCTTGATGCATTTCTCCTCTCAACATCAATCTGTGTAAACTCTGACAAATGCCTGCCCGTACTCTCTTTTTCTGGCGTCTCCAGCCTGATGTTTGGCGAAAAGGTGAAAATTGACCCCAGCTCTTTAGCCAGTATCTGCTTGTGAAAAATCATGCTTTTTGTCAGGCCGTACTTCATTCCGTAATAGTCGATTGACGGATCAAGTACCGGGTGGTTAAGCGGATCCGTAATGGGCGAGATTATAACTGGGGGCACCTCCACGAATCCATGTTCCCTGAAGAAATTACCCAGATATGCCCTAATATCGCTCTGAATCTCGATAGCTTTCTGAACCTTCTTGTCCGAAAGATGCTCATGCAGATTTTCTATGATCAATGAATCTTCCATTAGAAGAAATTCTTAAAATAGATTTAACTATTAGTCTAATTTTTTAGACATTTATGTAATATATAGTGGATTTTTTGTTAAATATTAAACATAATGGTAAGTTTTATAGGATAGGATCCGATATTTTGTCATGGATCAGAAAGATCTGAAAATACTTTATTACCTCATGGAAAACGGCCGGGATAAAATATCAGACATATCGCGGGAGCTGGACATACCTAGAGTCACTGTTCACGAAAGAATACAGGGTATGATAAAGAGCGGTGTGATCAGGAAATTTACCGCTGTTCCAGATTACGAAGCTATCGGGCTAAAGTTTACTGCATTCATATTTGTGGGATTCAGCGCTAACAAGAAAGTATCCCAAAGGGAACTTGCCAAGAAGATTGCACAGATGAGGGAAGTGGTCGAGGTGCATATTATAACTGGGCAGTGGGACCTTCTCCTGAAGGCCAGGGGAAACACATTGAAGGAGATCGGTGATCTTGTTCTTGATAGGCTTAGAGAAATGGAGGGCATTGAGAAGACTGAAACGGTTGCGGTATTCCAGACAGTAAAAGACTGAGCCGAGAATAATTAAAATAAGCATCTCCAATCGTGTGTCATGATTTATGAACCTCCACTCTCATCCGACGGAGGAAGGATCATGTTTTACCGCTATTTCCCGAGACTCAAACCAAGCATAGGGATTGGGCTGACAAAACCTTTCGTGCGGTTAGATCACTTTTATTCCAATACGCCTGACAGCATAAATAAGCTGGCTTCACCCGGTACTTCCGTAATCCTATACATGCTCTCAGGCGATGCCAGTGTGAAAAGAGGTGTAAATGAGTTTAGTCTAGATACAGGATCCGCCGCGATTGTGAGATCGCTGGAAATGTATGAAACATCTGTAACCACGCCCAACAGATTCGCAAAGTCTGAAGGTATCGTGATTGAGTTTCATGATCACGCCAAGATCACGGCACAGGACAAATTGCCCGTGAGTGCATCTGCCATGCCATCTTATGAAACAGAAGAAAGCAGGGAGACAAGAATCGCAGGTAAATGGGGCGGGATCGAAACAAATGGCTTCCTTTCCATATCATTGCTCGATTACCTCACGCATTCAAGCTTCAGGGTGGTGAAACCCGGCTCCAACACAATGTTGCTTGTGCTGGAGGGATGGATCTCTTCTGGCAATGAGACCATTGTCAAGGATCAGATCTACATTCCGGAAGAGGCAGTGAATATCGACTGTCGAAAAGGAACCAGACTCCTTATCCTTTCAGGCGGAGAGAATGCAGCATCTTAGGCGTCTAACGGAAATATGGAGCCTTGAACCGCACTCCTTTTCTTATTAGTTCCTGTGACTTCTCGTAACCGGCGTCTGCATGCCTGATTACGCCCAGTCCAGGATCCGCGTTGAGGACCCTCTGAATTTTCTGCTCGGTTTTTTCCGAACCGTCTGCAACAAGAACAAAGCCGGCGTGGATTGAGTTGCCTATTCCGGTTCCGCCGCCATGATGGACTGAAACCCATGTTGCGCCTGAAATTGCGTTAAGGAGTGCATTCAGAATGGGCCAGTCTGCTATTGCATCGCTACCATCCTTCATGGCTTCGGTTTCCCTGTAGGGGGATGCAACCGATCCTGTGTCATGGTGGTCTCTGCCGATTGCAACAGGTGCCGAGAGTTCGCCCTCTGCAACCATCTCGTTAATGATAAGGCCTATTTTTTCACGTTCACCATATTTTGCATAGCATATCCTTGCGGGAAGTCCCTGGAAATGGACGTGTTCCTTGGCCAGCTTCAGCCATTTCGCCAGATGCCTGTTTTCTGGAAATTCATGCATCAGACGATTATCTATCGCAAATATATCGCTCGGGTCACCAGAGAGCGCCACCCACCTGAACGGACCGGAACCGACGACAAAAAGGTCCCTTATATACGCAGGAACGTAACCGGGAACAGTGAAGGCTTGCTTGTAACCACCCTCTAGTGCCCTGCCTCTCAGGTTATTTCCATAATCAAATGCATGGGATCCTGCCTTCATCATGCTCACTATTGCTTTTGTCTCCTTGACTATGGAAGCGTATACAGCTTTCCTGTAAGCATCCGGATCTTCGGATCTGAACTTGCTGGCCTCCTCTACCGTATATCCCTCTGGTATGTAGCCCACTGTTATATCATGAGCGGCAGTCTGGTCCGATATTATATCTGGAACCACTCCTCTCTTGCTCAATTGGTCGTAAACGGTGGCTGCATTACCGAGGACTGCAATGGACTGGCACTTGCCTTCTTTTATCAGCTCATCCTTCATCTTCAGTGCTTCATCTATCGTTTCAACGCTTATGTCCAGGTACTTGTCCCTGAGTCTTCTCCTGATCTTTTCAGGATCAACTTCGACTACAATCGCAACCGCACAGTTCAGTTTGGCAGCCAAAGGTTGAGCGCCGCCCATCTCGCCAAGACCAGAAGACAGGAACCATCTGCCCGTTAAATCCTCAGACTTGTAATCTAGGCGGGCTATGCTCGCTAATGTCTCAAAAGTGCCTTGAAGTATGCCCTGCGTACCGATGTATATCCAGCTGCCGGCAGTCATCTGACCAAACATTGTGAGACCTTTTCTTTCAAGATCCCAGAAAATATCGTCGGTTGCCCACTTAGGCACAATCTGTGCATTGGAAATCAGCACCCGGGGAACATCTTCCGAGGTGCGAAAAATTCCGACTGGTTTGCCTGACTGGATCAAAAGCGTCTCATCACCTTCGAGCGATTTCAGAGAAGAAACAATCTTGTCAAAAGCTTCCCAGTTTCTGGCTGCCTTTCCTCTCCCACCATAAACTATCAAGTTTTGGGGGTCCATAGCCACTTCCGGATCCAGGTTGTTCATGATCAACCTGAGAGCTGCTTCCTGCCCCCATCCTTTAGTGTTAAGCTTGCTTCCCCTCGGAGCACGTATTTCCTTCAGCATGAATGAAAATGCCAAATGGGTTAAATAACCTGATCCATGCTTTTTACCCCAAGGTCGCTTCTGTCAAAGGTCATAGTGCGCTTGCTCCCGAACGATATAATCTTTACAGGGAATCCTGAAAGCCGCTCCACCTGGCTGACATATTCCCTGAGCTCCCTCGGGAATCCTGCCATGCCCTTTTTCTGTACTTCTTCCAGAATCCCATCATCCAGTTTTCCCCAGGGCTGCATCTCCTTGTATTCGACAGTTACGGCTTCCAGAGCACGGAAATTCTTTGGGAAGTGATCGAGCGGCTTGCCATTGAGGCTGTAAGAATAGCCAACTTTGATTTTGTCAAGCAAGCCAAGTGTATCAAGTTTTGTAAGTGCTATGAAATCGGCATCGTTAAGCAACAGTGCATATTTGAGCGCAGGAATATCGAGCCATCCAACCCTGCGTGGCCTTCCTGTAGTTGTTCCATACTCTGATCCTATCTGTCGTAGCAAATCTGCAGCGCTTCCCTTGATTTCTGTAGGAAAGGGTCCATTTCCAACCTTGGACACGTACGCTTTGGCAACACCAATAACAGTCTTTACCTTCCTGAACGAAAACCCGCTGTCGTTTGTCAGCGCACCTGCTATTGTATTCGATGAAGTCACGAAAGGATATACGCCGAAATCTATGTCAAGCAGCGTTCCATGAGCACCCTCAAACATCAGGCTTTTACCGCTCTCGTATGCCGCCATAATGGAATTCTCGCAATCGACGAAAAATTCCTTCAGCTGTTTGCCGCTTTCGTGAAGCTTCAGAGCAAGATCATCAATCTTTGATTCGTAAACGAAATCTGAGCCCTCAAAGAGAGATTGCTTCAGTCTCGCGATGAGCTTAAGCTTATCTTTCAGGATCGTGACATCCAGCAGATCGGACATCCTTATGCCTGACCTTCCATATTTATCCTCATAGGTGGGCCCAATTCCCTGGGCTGTTGTTCCTATCCTCAGGTTCTTCCTCACATCTTCCTCTGCAAGGTCAAGATATTTATGCATCTCCGTTACAACATGCGCACTGCGGCTCACCTGTATCTTCACATCGGAATTGACGCTCTTCAGTTTCTTTATCTCTTCGACCAGGGCAATCGGATCAATGACCATGCCATTGCTCAGTATTACCATTCCAGCGCGAAGGGCCCCTGAAGGTACAAGATGGAACTTGAAAGTTTCCTTGTCGGTAACGACAGTATGGCCTGCATTTCCTCCACCATTGTAGCGAATAACTACGTCGTGATAAGCTGACAGATAATCCGTTATTTTGCCTTTCCCTTCATCTCCGAACTGAAGCCCGACAACAACTGTAACATTCTGCTCTTTATCTGAAGAAATAACTTAACACCCCGGCCTGCATAAGGCAGATTGCTTTAGGCATTAAATTGTTTTGCAGGAGCAGCTTGATCCCGGAGATTATTCGGAAATATATGAGATACCAAGTGGCATTTATTATTATAACCTTCAAAAAGAAGGAAAGAATAATCACTTGGTTAAACATTTCATGTTCGATAGAATGACATACATTGTGGTTAAGGATGGATCCAAGCTTGCAGTACCTGATAACCCCACAATCGGCTACATTGAGGGAGATGGAATAGGGTCTGATATTACAAGGACGACAATTCAGGTGGTGAATTCTGCTCTTGAAGCTGCCTATAAAGACAGCAGATCAATAGAATGGAAAAAGATTCTTGCAGGAGAGGAGGCTATGGAAACAACAGGAAAACACCTTCCTCAGGGATCTCTCGATGAACTTAAGCGTTGCATCGTATCTATCAAAGGACCCCTGACAACTCCTGTTGGGGAAGGTTTCAGGAGCTTGAATGTTACTTTAAGGCAGTATTTTGACCTTTATGCCAACATCCGACCTATAAAGTACTTCCCTGGAGTTCCATGCCCTGTTGTACATCCAGAGAATGTAAACATGGTAATTTTCAGGGAAAATACGGAGGATGTCTATTCAGGAATAGAGTGGAGATACGACAGCGAAGAGGCAAAGAAGCTCAGGAATTATCTCAACACTGAATTTGGAGTTAAGCTGACCGATGATACTGGAATCGGAATAAAACCGATCAGCAGGTTCAGGTCCACAAGACTAGTGCGGAAAGCGCTGAACTTTGCAGTCGAGAACTCCAGAAAGAGTGTGACGCTAGTTCACAAAGGGAACATCATGAAATACACGGAAGGCGCCTTCAAGGACTGGGGTTACCAGGTAGCTGAAAATGAGTTCAAGTCCAAGATCGTCAGGGAAGAAGATTATCTGAAGAACAAGGAAGAATACAAGGATAAAATAGTCGTCAAGGACAGAATCACAGATAACATGTTCCAGCAGGTTCTTACCAGGACCGATGAATATGACGTGATAGCAACCACAAACCTTAACGGTGACTATCTATCGGATGCTATTGCAGCACAGGTCGGCGGCATTGGACTTGCGCCTGGTGGCAACGTTGGCGATATACATGCAATATTCGAGGCGGTTCATGGCACCGCACCAAAATACGCGGGCCTGGATCTGGCTAACCCGACATCACTGCTTCTTTCTGCAAGCATGATGCTCACTTATATTGGATGGAAAGAAGCCTCGAAAATAATGGAGGAAGCAATAACACAGTGCTACAAGGAGAAGAAGGTCACGCAGGACATAGCCAGATTAATCGGCATCAAGGAACTCAAATGCTCTGAATTCGGGCAGGAAGTCATCAAGAGGATGGTCTCTTCCTGAACGTCTTTCCATTCGCTGGAAGCATGGGCGCTATTTTCGACGCAATAATGTCTTCTGGCTGAGCATTGATTTAATCAGGGCACTTGGCCCTTGGACCACGTTCTCATTTACCAGTGGATTTTTCCACTTGAACGGGAGCACGCTTGGGACGAGATTGAAGTATATGCAGGATACCTGTAACGCCTGACTTGCGAGCTCCTCCAGGTAAGGATCGGATGACCAAATTGAAGCAAACATCAAGTTTCCAGACTGTACTACTTGATCAAATCCATCCTGAATGGAAGCCATACTTCTAATCTTCAAAATTGGAAGGTCATTGAACCCTCTCAACCTGCTAGATGCCGATGCATCTCTTACAAGAGCAGGATGAAAGACATTGTCCTGAAATCCATCCCAGTGAAGCATATCATGAGTCCTGTTCTTGCCAGATAATAGAATTGCAGCGGCTTTACTTGCGTTTTCAGAATCCTGTACAAACCCTACCGATGTGCTCTCAGAGAGCGAGTCTCCTGTATTGTGCTTGCTTATTTCCTCAATCAGGCGGTTTTCAAGATATTCCTCGACAGATGCTTCAACAAGAACAGTAGCGGGCCGTCTGAAGGGGGATCTTGAAAAATCAAGGAAAATATCTGCAATGGAAATCGCGCACTCGTCAAGTTTTGAATCCTCTGTCACCATGATAGAGAAGCCTTCGCCTGCCTCGGCCCGGGTAGAATAATAGTCGCTATGATGCCTAAGTTTCGAAAGATCCTCTATGGTGCCGGAAAAAAGTAAGTCTGAGATCTTCTCCCTGTGCATGAGGCTCATTGTTTTCGTCTGAGAAGTGAACAGCGAAACCACAAGACCGCCTTTAAGTGCAGTCAAAGGATCAATTTCGTCGAACAACATCTTAACAGCAGTGAAAGCCCTGCTGTCGGGTGAAACTACCACAAGTTTTCTGGTATGCAGTGCCGGTACGAGCCTTTCGATTAGCGAAAGTACGGGGCACCACACATCTGGATATATGATAGAAATGCCGCTCCTGAATGCCATCCTACTGTTGCCATCTATTTCTTTGTTATAGGCAGCAATTGCTTCTGCCCTGACTTTAATATTATCTCTTAAAATTTCCAATGCAGCTGCAATTTCTTTCTTGGATGCAGATATCCCTTTCCCGGTATCCTCTGTTATCAAGCCTGCAATAATCCCGCTGTTCGAATGAAGCACATCAATTATGTTTTCGATGAGGTCTGATGATTCATCATTAATGGATGAGGTCCTGCTGAGAACAGAAGTAATATTATCCATGATTTTGGCAGGACTGGATTCGCTATACTCGGTTCTTTTAGATGTTAACCTGTCGACTGCGTAAATGCGTGACAACTTACTTGGTTAGTTCCAATTACCTTATAACCTATTTATCTTCCTCTATAGGAACTCCTCAACAAGTTTCTCATTCAGCATCACAGGTTCAATATCGACCATAGGAGTCTGGGAAGCTACTGCATCCATGTCGATGTAAGACCTTTCCGCCTTCTCGTAAAATATGCCTATTGGTATCTTATCTCCCCATTCCTGGGATATCTTGTATGCAGTTGAAAAGTCTGTGAGATCCTTTGCCTCATACTTGTAAACCCTCTTCCTGAAGTAATCATAAGTGTTGAGCTTGTTGAAAGTAACGCATGGACTCATCACATCGATGAAGGAGAATCCCCTGTGCTGTATGCCTCTCTTAATAATCTCATTCAGATGCTTAGGATCGCCAGAAAATCCTCTTGCAACAAAAGTTGCACCTGCTGCAAGCCCGAACGTGAGTGGGTTGGTCGGTTCCTCAATATTTCCATATGGTGTTGTTTTTGACTTGAACCCTATCTCTGATGTAGGCGACGCCTGTCCAGTGGTAAGGCCGAATATCTGGTTATCCGACACAATATATGTGATATCAACATTCCTCTTCGCTGTATGATAGAAATGCTGTGTCCCTTCAAAGAAGCCATCCCCGTCTCCTCCATAAGCTATAACAGTTAGTTTCGGGTTTGCCCACTTAACTGCCGATGCGACTGGAAGAGCCCTTCCATGCAATCCATGAAAACCGTATGCCTTGATAAATTCAGGTAAATTGCTAGAGCAACCTATTCCTGAGACAACCACAGTGTTGTGTGGCTCTATTCCAAGCTCGGCAAGCACTGCCTTGATTGCAGAAAGCTGTGCAAAGTTACCGCAAGCCGGGCACCAGTCCGGTTTCACTGTTCCATTAAAATCTGCTACTGTTACCATTTTTTCACCTCTTAATTTCCTGCTCCAGTTCTTCTGCCAGCGCCCCTGGATAAAACGCCTCTCCGTCAAATTTTCTTATAAGTGAAGTGGAAACGAGAAATTCAGACTTCAGAAGCCTGTTAAACTGCCCAGTGAAGTTGTTTTCCACAACAATAATCTTCTTCCTGTTCTTTAGCAGTCGAGGAATGTCTGGATTAAGCGGAAAGACACGGTTAATCTCGATCACGCCCGCCCTGACTCCCTTATTCCTGAGTATGTCCACTGCCTCTTCTACGACTCCTTGGGTGGATCCCCACTGGACTATTGCATATTCAGCATCGTCAAGTCTGTAAGTGTCAGTCGGCGGCATCTCTTTAACGTATGAATCGAGCTTTCTCATCCTCTTTTCCATTATTGCAATACGGAGCTTTGGATCAGTCTCAGCATCAGAAACAACATCTCCAGACTCTGAATGCTCGTCGGAATCCTCGTTGTGCATGAGGCCAGGCTGACCCGGAATCGCCCTAGGCGAAATACCGTTCTGGGTGTATTCATAACGTTTATAGTTTTTCATATTGTCCGTGGCCCTTAATCCATGGTCTATCTTGAAGTTAAAGTCAAACTTGTCAACAGTTTCAAGGTGTTCTGCAAGATAGAGGTCCGACATCACTATTACCGGTGTCTGGTATTTCTCAGCTAGATTCATTGCTTCCCGTGTCAGCAGAAAAGTATCGTAAACATTTCTCGGGGCAAGAACGATCCTCGGGAAATCCCCCTGAGAAGCTCCAAGGACAAGATTCAGATCGCCCTGTTCAGTCTTGGTCGGCAGACCCGTCGAAGGACCTGATCTCTGTGCCTCATAGACTACAAGTGGAATTTCTAGCATTCCGGCCATTCCCAGAGCTTCCACCATAAGTGAGAAGCCACCACCGGAAGAGCCGGTCATAGCCCTCAAACCAGCATAATTTGCACCGATTGCCATGTTTATTGCAGAAATCTCATCCTCAGGGACCTTAACAAAAAGATTGAAGTCTTTCGCGTGACTGGATATGTAATGCAATGCAGAGGAAGCGGGCGTCATTGGATATCCAATGTACATTCTGAGCCCACCGTTCACGGCGCCCAAGCCCACAGCTTCTCCACCACCTAGAAGGTATTTTTTCTTGTTTGTATAATTCAGCTTCTTGTCCAGTTTCTTGAAATTCTGAGTGAAATAATCATAACCTTCCTTTGCGGCCGAAACATTTTGTTCCGCCACTTCTCCCTTACCCCCAAATTGATCCCTGATGACATCTGCAACCACTTCAAAAGACATTCCAATTGATGCCATGGCAGAACCGATTGCAACGGTGTTCTTTACCAGAGAAACTTTGCTGTGCTTACCTGCTATCTCTGACAGTGGGACAGGGCAGTATATGACATTTTCCTTTTCTTTGTAGCCAGTCAATGTAGTGTCAAATATCGCTATCCCGGTTAGAGGTGAAGCCCCACCTTCGTTTATTTCCGGGTTCGTATGCCTTACAAGGGCATCCATATTAAGGGCAATCAGTACATCAAGGCCATCTCCCTGATTCCTTACCTTGTTGTGGGAAGCACGGACCTGATACCAGCTTTGCCCTCCTCTTACAATATCCTGATAATAATTATATGTCATTACGCTTAATCCGGTACGTGAGAATGATTTTGCCACGACGGAGCCAGCCGATTGAACACCTTCACCCGCTGCCCCACCTATCCTTATTACTACTTCTTCTTTGGACATAAGATCAAGCCACTGTATTTTAAGAATCTATTAATACATGCCGCCATTAAAGGCAAAACTATGCTTCAAACTTTTGATCCTGCACATCTTTCTCGACCATGCAAAACCCGGATCAAAGACAAGAATTCCTCACAAATTTTGTCTGGAAACGTTGCGGAGAAGCTTTAAACAGCCTATTTGTTGCCCAATCATGAGGCAACAAACCCAGTCCTGATAGCCAAAAATATGCCATAACCACCCTGCGTCGAATAAAAAGATTTTATTACATCCATCCCATGATGGCTCATCTCATGAAAGGTTCGCTGGGTATTGGAAAAAGGGTTTTGAGTGCATTTATTGAGCTTGTCGCTCTTCTCGTTTTCCTCTACGCATTCCTGCTCGCTGCTGAATACACAGATAAAGGCGCGGTGCTATTGCAGGCAGCGGGGACTTCTATGGGAATCAACCAGAATTCATTCACGCAGTTCTTTTATTTCGTAAAGGATGTATTTACAGGCAACTGGGGAAACGTTTCTTCAACATATTCCACTCTTGGTGGTTTTTCGGTAGTGACGGTTGTAGGTTTTTCGCTGCCGCTAACATTATTCCTGCTTGCTATATCATCCCTGATATCTGTACCTATCGTTGTGCTGATAGGAATTGGATACAGCCGGAGGGTCAACACTACAACGAAGGCTGCTTCAAATTTGTATATTGGGCTGGGCATCGTTTTTCCCTTGTTCCTTGTCGGTGCGTTCCTTCGTTTCTTTCTTTATAGCAGTTCCCTTATCATATCAGCGCCGACCAATAACCTTCCATACTGGACATTCCCAACACACATACCGGTTATTGACGGTTTAATCCATGGCAACTACGCTATGGCATCTGCCGGCATACTCGTATTCATAATACCTCTGCTGCTCATGGTCTTTTTTTCTTCCACATCGATGCTTCAGATATATCGTTCGGGAATTCTCAAGTCACTGAACAAGGGGTACCTCGGATCTGCTAGCAGTCTCGGCCTTCCTCGGTGGGTTGTTGTAAGGAACTACCTGATGATTAAAGGATCTTCAGAGCTATTCAGGTATATTCCTATTGTTATGACTAGCATACTCACTTTCGATATAGTGGTGGAGGCGGTCATGACATATCGCGGGCTTGGATGGGCATTCTACGAATCTATCTTGACAGGAAGCTACTTTGGCGCTATCTTCTCACTCTTTGTTTTTGGTATTGTTATAATAATAACATCATTCCTTTCAGGTATTATCAGGGTCCTTACGGATCCAGAAGCTGCGGGAGGCGAATGATATGGATAGAAATGAAGGGGAAGAAAGGCTTGAAGCACCCACAGTCACAATGGTTCTAAAATCTCGCCAAGCAACTAAATCTGTAAAAGTGTCTCTAGCTAATGCCTCTGCGATAACTGGAGCAGTAATTACTGCTTTTTACCTCATAATAGGTCTTCTTGACACAGTTTTCCCTAATTACCTGGGCACATCTGGATCAATGAGTAACGCCCTTACGGCTTTCCATGGATCGCTTTCTTCTTCTATTATAGCACCTCTCGGGGGGTCTGGCTGGTACATACTTGGGGGCACCCTTTATGGGTTGCCAATTCTACCAGTCATGCTTGCTGCTGTCAAATTTGACCTGGCTTTTTCACTATTTGTTGTTATAGTTAGCTCGCTAATAGGCCTCGTTATCGGTCTTTATGCTGGATTCTTCGGCGGAATAATCGACAGGATTCTTACTGAAATATCCAACTTTTTCCTCCAGATCCCATTAATTGGACTTGCGATAATGATATCGTACCTGCTAGGTTTCAGTTTCTTTGATCTTGCAATAGCAACTTCAATTGCGTGGTGGCCTATCTTTGCAGTATTTGTGAGGAACAAGGCACGGTCTGTAAAGATGGCTACATTTGTTGCTTCTGCAATGACTTCAGGCGATACAGCCACGGAGATAACTTTCAGGCACATATTCCCCAGTATTCTGCCTGATTTTGCGTCCAGAGTATTCATTGAACTAGGCATTGTTGTGCAGCTAATTGCAACTGTAGACTTCCTGAACCTTGATCCGGCATTCAAGTATATGCCGGAAATAGGGAACATGATGTCTTGGGGAAACACTTCCGTCGTGCTGGGCACCTTGATATGGTGGCCTCTCGTTATCCCTGGCTTATTCCTGGTCGGATTCACACTGGGTGTTTTCCTGCTTGGAGCAGGGCTAAAACGTTCGATACGTTACAAGAGCTGGAGGTACGATCAGCGATGATGTCCGGATCTCCCGTGAGTGCGGAATCACTCCTAGTCGTGGATGGACTGAAATCTTATTTCATAACACTTGACGGCGTAGCGAAAGTACTCACCAAGCTTACCTTCAATCTCAATAAGAGCGAAATCCTAGGGGTCTTTGGAGAGAGCAGAAGCGGCAAAACTGTCGCTGCTCGATCAATAGTCGATCTTCTGAGATCTCCCGGTTACGTCGTTGGCGGAGCGGTTTATATAGACGGCTTTAACATATTCAGAGACGTGAAGAGGCTGGATAAACTAGGTGCTGCAATATCTTCAGGTAAGGAGAAAAAAAGCGGCGTTCGCGGTTTGAACCAGCAGGAAGATTTAATGCGCCTTCTAAGGGGAAAAACCATCACTCTTGTCTCTGAGGATGCGTACGGGAGCCTCAATCCAATGCAGACAATTGGAGATCAGTTTCTGGAGGCGATTTTGAGCCAGAATGCTTCAGATATATGCAATTCAATCATACAGAGGGAGGAGTTCTCCCTTGAGGACGTTGAAAAACTGGTGAGCACTGTAGAACAGCAACCCGATCTCCCGGGACGAAAAAGGATCATCAGACAGTGGATGACTGACCACGCCCTCTTCGCCACTAGGGACATGATAATGAACGCGTTCGACTTCAAATATGGGCAGGAGGATCTGGCACAGGAAGTTTTCTTCATCGCAAGCACAGAGAAGATGAAGACAGACCTCGAAGAAGCCAAGAATGTCAAAAGTGCATTCGATCTTCATTCGCGTATAAGCAAGCTGAAGGTTGATCTGGCGCGATCCACGGCGGATAAGGATACTGAACTTGCTAAAGACCTGCAGACAGACCTTAATAACACTGAAGGTCGATTAAAGTCTCTTGGATCATTCGAGAAGTTACAGAAATCGGTCCTCAGCAGCAGTAAACATGCTTTCATACGCGATATCGCGCTAAAATATGCCAGGAATCTTCTCCGAGATTTTGGCGTTGTAGATACAGACTCACTGCTGGCTTCATATCCACATGATCTCGGAAGCGTCCTGAAACAGAAAATCGCACTTTCGCTTGCATTTTCAATAAAACCAAAAATAATGATCCTTGACGAGCCTACTGGCAGCTTTGATGTTAATACAAAACTGAAGATCCTGTCGTCCATAAAGGAAGAGCACAGGTCTAGGAACGATCTCAGCATACTCATTTTCTCCAATGACCTCGCTGTTCTTTCAGCGATTTCAGACAGGGTGCTAGTTATGTATTCAGGTAATGTGATTGAAGAATCGACGATGAATGTCTTAATACATGACTCAAAGCATCCATTCACCAGTGGAGTTATTAATACCTTTGAGGCTGCTGAAAGAGTCTCCGATAAAACCATCAAGCTTGAATATACTCCAGGTTTTGCTCCCGATTTCGTAAACCCGCCAAAAGGCTGCAGGTTCAATCCCAGATGCAAATTCAGGATGGATATGTGCTCAATTCGAAAGCCGCTCTTATCCAGCATCTCCGAAGGACATAAGGTTGCGTGCTTCCTATACTCTGAAGCAGTGGAGGAAGAAAGATGACTGAATTAGATGAGACCACTCTTGTATTTGTGGCGCATCTGGACTTGGAGCTTGAAAAACTCACAGGCAGATCAGCTGACCGGACGAAGGTCCTGGATGACATCTCGCTGCAACTGCTTGAGGGAGAAACACTTGGAATCATTGGAGAATCTGGAAGCGGAAAGTCGGTCCTGCTTAAGGCAATAGCTGGGCTTGTCCCGGTCAATTCGGGTGCTGTATATTTTGAAACACCACCTGAATCTATGTACAAGGCCGTAAAACTTGAAAAAGAATACATTCAAGGCGCTAAGACTGGCCAGGGAGCAATTCCACAGGCAGGTGAAATCATCAGCCCCGACCTGAGCGAACTCAGGAAAAGGTTTTCTCTTATTGGCAAGTCGCTGAGGAAAACACGGAAGTCAAGGAAGGAGATATACTTTGTATTCCAGGGGTCCCGTACGGCTATTGACCCAAAAAAGACAGTATGGGATACTATTGCCGAATCATTCAAGAGAGGAACGGATCTTAACAGGTCGGAAATCGACAACAGGATTAAGGAAGTGGCAGAGGCCGCCGGGCTCAGAGAAACCGATCTTCAAAAATATCCAAACGACATGAACGTTGAAGAACTCCAGATAGTAAACATCGCGAGGGCACTTGCAGTGGAACCAAAACTTGCCATAATGGATGAACCCACCTCTGATATGGATATCTCAGCCAAGGCACAGATCCTTAACACACTCAGGGATTATCAGTATTCAAGGGGCATGTCATATATTGTGGCTTCTAACGACCTGAATGTGATAAGGGTCCTTTCCGACAGGGTTGCTGTGATGTATCTTGGGAAGGTTGTGGAATACTCGACCCTATCCAACATATATTCTGGAATGCTGCATCCTTACACAAAAATGCTGATTTCAAACTCAATCACACTAGAAAACGGTCAAGGCCTAATCGACGGCCAAATCGGAGATCGATCGCCGGTTATACCAAGCATTCCGGCCGGTTGTGCATTCCACACACGCTGCCCGGTCGCATTCAAGAATTGTGGATGGACTGCTGCGGAGATTGCGCCGCTTATAAGGGAAATAATGATATTAAACAAAAACACGGACCTGAGCAATTTTCCGCCTTATCATGAAATCATTCCTGATCTGGGGGCAAATTCGCTAAAAATCACCTTCGAAGGTGGAACTCACATATCATACGAGTTTGTTGGGGAGCTTAACAGGCTGATTGAAGCTCGGGTTCTTCTGGAGGGAGGCATTCCACTGCAGGCAGTGGAGTCTGTTGCAGTGTCCCCCGGTGGCGATTTTGTCACTATTCAGTTGCTGAAGCCAAGAGTGCCGAGACTGATGGAGGTCAAGCCGGGTCATTTTGCATCCTGCTTCCAGTATGGCGGACTAGAGGATTATCCGGAAAAAGAGCCAGAGGAGCCCAAAGCAAAAACGAACGAAGAAGCAGCCTAGACAATCTGCAGATCTGGTTTATGCAGAATGCCCATCCTGGCACCCCTTTCAAAATATTTTTCTATTGCGGATTTTCCCTGTGAACCAAAATCCCTGGTCAGCTTGTTGACGTACATTTTCACAAACTTGCGTTCCAGTTCAATGTCACTATATCTCGCGTATTTCATTGAATAGGCGAGCGCATCATCTTCATGCTCATTTCCATAATCTATTGATCGGCGGAAGTCGTTCATAAACCCCTGTATTCCATCTTCGCCTACGCTCCGGGATATTGCGTTAAATCCAAGAGGAATAGGCAATCCGGGGGCATAAGCAGACCACTCCTTAAAGAGGTCTGCTACCTTTACCAGGCCCTTATTCTGGTATGTCAGCTGCTCATCATGTATTATTATTCCTGCGTCGACCTTGCCCGAGATTACGGCGGATACTATCTGATCGAACCTCATCACAACCATTTTCTTGGGTTCGGGCATGAACATCTTGTAAAGGTTATGCGATGATGTGAGCTCGCCGGGGGAGGCGACGACTGCTCTAGCCAGGTCAATCTTTTTCCTGGCCACGACTATGGGACCATAGCTGATTCCGAAACTTGCTCCTGCGGAGGTAAGGTAATATTTGTCTGATACCCTTGCATAAGCGGGTGCCGACATTGCAGTAACTTCATATTTTCCTGAAAGAGAATCCTGGTTCAGTGCTTCTATATCTTTTATGATCTGATCATACTTGTAATGGGTCTTTATTTTACCCTCAAACATGCCGTAAAACATGAAAGAATCGTCCGGATCCGGTGTATGAGCTACTTCCATGACTGGATATTACACTATTGCATACAAATCTTCCCAGCATTTTGGAAATACTCTGAAAAAATTCACCCGTCAATTTACATATAGGGGAAATGCTGGTCTTGGTATGTATCTATTCACTTTAACCATGCTAGCGCTATTTCCCCTGAGGCATCCCCCACATACCGCCAGATGAGACCACTTTTCCGGACTTCGCAAAGTTCTGCAGAAGTTCACCCAGGTACCTTTGATTGATATCTAGACCGAAGTTTTCCTTAAGCGCATCAGAAAGGTCCCTTACGTGCATTGGTGCGTGAAGTATTTTACCTGTAAGGTTAAGAACATCCTCGTAAATATTCCACGGAAAAATAAACCATGTCCACTCCATTGCAGAAACACTGGTTGCAAAATAATCCGGGACGTAGGTGGAATGCTCGATATGCAGCATTGTTGATGTCTTGAGTGAAGCAGGCTGAAATTTCTTAATTGTGTCCACAGCCAGCTTCATGCTGCTTCCCGTATCTGTAATATCATCAACTATCAGGACATTCTTTCCACGAATCGGAAGGGAGGGATCTGCCGTGATTTTAGCCTCTCCATCTTTGGAAGCTGTGATGCCCCAATGCTCCGTTTTTACAGAAAAGAGATCCTTGATCCAAAGGTAATCAGATAACAGGCGCGCAGGAACCAAGCCACCCCTGGAGAGCCCAATTATTGCATCCGGGTGGTAGCTTCCCACTATATGCGATCTCAGCTTTAGGCACCAGTCCACTATTTCATTCCATGTCACAAGTCTTGCTTGAAACTGCATCTCGCAGTGAATTACTTTGTGCTTATTATCATATTGCAGAGCGGATCAGGGCTGCGTACTGTCTTACTTGTCACTTCGAGGATCAAGATGCGAAACCCCCTCTGGTTTGACAGATATCTTTGCATCCGCAACAACCGCATCCTCTTTCGTAACGATAACTGGATTCAGGTCCATCGACAATATGTCATGTTTTCCCTCAACTATCATATTGCTTATAGAGAGCATGGTGCTCTTCAAGGCGGTACAGTTTATCTGTATTCCACGAAAACCCTCGCAGAATATCCCTGATCTTATGTCATTGATCATTTCACCTGCATCAGCCAGGTTGATTGGTATTTTCCTGAAGGTGACGTCATGGTACAATTCAGTGTAAATGCCCCCTGTTCCAAGCATGATAACGTAACCAAACGTCGCATCCTTCACAACTCCTATAATAAACTCAATACCCTGGGGTTGCATTTCCTCTATCAGGAATGAGGAATCCGGGAACTTTTTTTTCATGGCCATAAATTCCCGCCTGAGCTCAGTTTTGCTGAGATTTAATTTAACTCCTCCGACGTCTGTCTTGTGAAGTATGTGCGGATCAGATACTTTTAGCACTACAGGAAAGGCCAGTTCAACTTTGTTAGGAAACTCTTTCGTTTCTATTCCACGTGGCACCTTGATTCCTGCCTTAGCTAGCAAATTCTTCGCATCGTGCTCAACTATAATTGGCGAGAAAGAAGAAGATGCATCAGGAGACACTTTCTAGCCTCCTTTTGTAAAGGCCGTATCTGTATAGCGCCTTCATGGCATCCGTAGCCCTCCTGACAGAAGGAAATGCCGGGATTTTTGCTTTTTCCAGCTCCGTCAAAACCTCGGTTGCAAGCCTGTATCCAATAACCCCGGCAACCAGTGTCTTCCTCTCCGCGGCTTCCTTTAGTGCACTGACAATGCCCATGTCTATCTTTGGGGTCTGTGGCAGCGCATAAGCAATAATACCATCAACGTTGTCTGATTCGGTGAGTATATTTAATATTGATTCATAGGCTTCTGTACTGCCATCGGCAGTCAGGTCGATTGGGTTGTTCACGGATGCGATAGGCAGAACATGTGCCTTCAGTTCGGCTTTTTCGCTTTCATTGAAACTTGCCATTCTAAGCTTAATGCCATCTCTTGAGGTGGTCAGCAAATCCGTTGTTACGACCCCGATGCCGCCGGCTGTTGTTACGACGGCCATTCTGTCGCCATGAGGCGGGACCTGGTACGCTAAGGCTTTGCCATAATCCATCAACTCCACTTCATCATAAGCCCTGATCACCCCTGATTGCTTCAGTATGCCATCTAGAACGCGATCGTCAGTGGCCATTGCTCCAGTATGAAGTGAAGCGGCTCTGGCAGCCTCTGCTGACCCCCCGGTCTTGAGTACGATGATCGGCTTTTTCTTGCTTATTTCTTTTGTCTTGGAGAAGAACTGTTCCCCATCAGCTATGCTCTCAAGATAGAGGACGATCGACTTGGTATAGGGATCACCGGCAAACATCGACAGGAGATCAACCTCAGTTACATCTGCCCGGTTTCCGATATTGACAAAACCAGAGACGCCCAGGCCATGTTCTGTTATTGAATCCATTACTAGAAGACCAAGGGCGCCACTCTGGGATACAAAGCCAATATTACCCTTTCCGGGGTAGTATATCCGATTGCTGGGAGTCAGTGCAGTGTTGAGCCCGGAATGCGGGAACAGAAGACCCACTGTATTTGGACCTATCACCCTTGTCTGCGATCCCCGGATCTTTACCTTGATCTGCTCTTCAAGCATCCTGCCTTCTTGCCCTATTTCCGAGAAGCCCCCCGCAATTATGATGACAAACCTGGACAAGTTCCTGACACATTGATCCAGCAATTCAACAGCTGTTTTGGCTGGAAGAGCTATAACTACCAAATCCAGGCCCTTCTCGAGATGATCCAGTGAAGGGTAGCACTTCAATCCCATTATCTCATTGTATGAAGGGTTTACCGGATATACCTGCCCGTTGAATCCAGACTTAATGAGATTATCAAGAACAGCGTTTCCTATTTTCCTCGTGTCAGGCGATGCGCCAACGACAGCTACAGTTCGAGGATTACGAAGATATTCAAACAAGTTATTCGGTTCATTAAAAAAGAAAAATATATTAAAGTTGCACCTTAAATAGTTGCATCATTTTTCAATTT
>JAJYZI010000079.1 GCA_021800105.1 Thermoplasmata archaeon | reverse complement strand
GATTGGCCTCAGTTGATCTGAGCAACTGACCCATTTTGGAATACGTGTAAGCTTGATTGATCTTTATACGTGCCATTCCTTGCAGATTGTCTCTCTCCTTGAATAAAAGATATGCTCGTTCGTATTTTTGGAAAGCTTCCTCATAGTTACCCATAGAACCATGAACATTCCCGAGACCAAGAAGACTTGATGCAACGCAATCTATGTCATCTGTAATTTCACTTTGCCTGACGGCATCTTCCAGGAACTTGATCGAAGCTTTGTGATCTCCTTTAAAGAATTCAATAGCCCCCTTAATTCTTGAGATTTTTCCTATACTGCTTGAAACCTGATTGGAAAGCTGTGTTTTTTCCAAAATCTCAAGGGTATCAAGCGCCTCGTCGACTTTACCTTCCTGCAGAAACGTCTCAGCGAGAAATATTTCTGCATCGGATAAATTCATCTTGCCGGTGTTGATTAAATCTACTTTCGTTAGTATTTCAGCAAGCTTTCCAACATTCTTCCTCTTTTTCTGTTCCTCAATTATTACAGGAGCGCTTCCCTTGTTTGTCTCGTATCTCGGAATGCCGCCCTTCTCAACTCTGACCGAGGCGATTCCAAGAAATCTCAGTGATTCCAGTAACATGAACATGGCATCAGGCTTGATCGTCTCCGTAAGATCAGGGCTAGCCCTGACCTGATCCTCAAAGATCTCGCGAAGAGATTCAAGGACTTGATCTGATGCCTTGTAGTCCATACCGGAGAGCCAATTGCTCTCTTTATAAAGATTTTGTCACTAATTAAAATGTTACTGAATGTGATAGTTTCGCTTGCTGTTCGTCAATTTATTTGTGCCTTGCTTTCGGAAATGTTGACAATGACAAACCTTGGAATGCTAAATGTTATCAGGAATGATATTATGGAAGAAGCCCACACTGTTTCCCAGAGGTATTCAAATCCAAGCGAGTATAAAAGTGTTAAAGGCAACGAAACCAGTGCAGCAGCAACACCTACTATCTGTCGCTGTACTCCTCCGAAGATTCCTCGGTTCTCCCTGCCTATCACTGTTACCTCGTACGACATTGCCCCAGTTATTGTTATTATACCCGGACTGGAAAATAATGCTGCTCCTAGAAACAGGTACTCGTTCTTCAATAAAATTGCCAATAGAATTAAACCATAAGTGACAACATCCAGCAACATAGTAAGCGTGATAAAACGCCTGCCAAGGTTGCTCTTGCTGTCTATGAATCTCTCGCTGAATCTTCCCAGAATAGATGCTATAACATATGTGAGGAGAAGAATCCCAAACGTATATTCGATAGGAATTCCCAAAATCAACCCGGATGGCACATAAAAGAGGCTGAAGCCAATTACTCCAACAGTCATCATTGCTTTGGAGCTTATTAGTGGAAACACGAATTTACGCCGCTCATTCAGGCTTCTCAACCCTTCAAAAAAACCTGGCTTCCTAACCTGGGCAGCAGCGCTTTTCATGGCCTCCTTTTCTCTTGAATAAAGAACGAAAAATGCAAGGAAAGACATAAACATCAATAAGAGGCCGCTTCCCAGAAACACGTAAGAAATATCATAAGAAAGTGCACCCATAATCAGGACCAGGTATGATATCGAGCTTCCGATGGTTTCTCCGGTTAAAATTCTAGCGTAATTCTTTCCGAGGATATTTGCCGCACTCGCCTTGGCTATAAAAGAGTTAAGTGACGCCCTGAAAAACCCCTCAGATATTATTATGGTTGCAATTAAGACGGGAATTAAAGCAATTGTAAATAAGTTCCTTGACACTTCCAGATAAAGCATGGTCAGGCTTATACCGTAGAGAAAGCTCCCAGTTATCATCAAGGTAAAAGAATGTCCTTTATCAATGGCTCTTCCCTGAAATATGGAAATACCAATCAGCAGTGCCTGGCCAACTGTCAGGCCAATTCCAGCAAGATACACTGGTAAGTTTGCTCCTTCGAGATAGATTATAATTGCAAATGAAAAAACAGTCATAGAAAGTGAGAAGATTGAGTTCAATGCTGAAAGATTTGAGACAAATGGATTGATCTTTTTGACTCCTTCCATCACTTCAGCCACTATTCATTAATAGTGATATATATAAAACTCTTTCACCCTTTTTCGGACGTGATCGTCAAATACTGCCATTGCTGATCATCTCTATGAAGCGCAGGATATTATTTCTTTCATAACCGATAGTGGATGGTTCACCGTGACCCGGGTAAATTATCGTATCTGGCGGGAGCTTAAGATACCAGTTGAGACTTTTGAGCATATCAGTTGGATTCCCGCCAAGATCCATGCGTCCTATGTTGTTTTTGAAAAGGCAGTCCCCAGTGAACACTGATGAACCTGCAATTATAGAGATGCTCCCGGGTGTGTGCCCCGGTGTGTTCTTTACGTGTATTTCAGCCCTTCCAACGAGAATCGTCCTGTCCGTATCTATAAGAAATCCAGGTTTTGGTGGCTTGCCTACTAGACCTAACTGCTTACCGAGGTTCCATGTTTCGTGCATAACCTTAAGGTCCTTGCGGTGCATTCCAAATGACGTGCGAAGCTCGGAAGCAACTAGATCTGCAACAAGGACATGATCGAAGTGCCCATGTGTCGCCAAAACACCCACCGGGATGCCGGGCATAGTTTCAACGATCTCCATGATCGCATCAAAATCTCCTCCAGCGTCTATGATTAGATACTCGCCACCTGAAGAGATGAAATAGCAGTTAGTCTGCAAGCCTCCTACAACAAGGTGCTTCATTGAAAGTGAGCTGCCTACCATTTCATCATATCAGTGTAAGCTGTAATAAAAAGTTGACATTGCCAGATTGAACTGAGCCAGAATTCGGATCCCGTCAGGAGTAAAATTATAACCAGAAACAATCACTGCCGTGATTCCGCAATTATGTTACACACAGGAAAGCGCACTGAATTGAGTGCAGGTGCCGGGATTTGAACCCAGGTCGAAAGCTTGGAAGGCTTCCGTGCTAGACCAGTCTACACTACACCTGCTGTTTGCCCTCAATCATGAACATGTTAATATTTCTTGTTCGAGAATTTCCTCAGGCACTAAGAATCTGTACTTGTATCGAACTGAGGTATGATGTACCATGAACAGTTACATCGACATTGAAGACGTAGAGAGAAGGAACGACAGATTGATTGAAATAAGCATAATTATTAAAGTAGTTAATAGCAACAGGGGACGCAGAAGAACCACCGCTTGACACCGTGATTGTCACATTGTTAATTGTTGTAATATATGATATGTATAATCTCATAGACAATACGCCATTCTGCGTTATAGAGTAATGATAGATTCCATTTGACTCAGCTAGAGATGACCACGATGATATTTGGGGATTATAAACCTGAATAGAAGATACTTGCGGTCCACCCACAGAGCTCACAGGCGGATTTAAGGAAACGGTCCAGAATATAATCCATGTAAGGATAAACACCATGACGAGTATGAAAACCTGCGATCCTCTCTGTGGCATCTTGAGATGAAGTGCCTGTACGAGCCTCTTAAATGATATTATAAACAAGAACATCAGCAGAAGACCCACATACCATATTCCTATCAAGAAAAGGTAGCCGGAAAACAGCCCAAGCACTGCTGCAAGTAGAAACATCACTATAGTGGACTTAGCTCTTTCTTTTTCGCTCTGAAGGAAATCCTTCTCTATAAATTCGGGTTCCACGAAGATTTCCTGATCTTTGTCCTTTGCCATCTAACCCGGGTTAATCAGTTGTTAATTAATGAAGTTATTGCGACTGCAGGGTTGCTTGCAAGCACTACTCCAGAAGCCACGAGACCACCAGCAGCACCCAGTTTCAGCGAAGTCAATATGTCGTTATGTGTTTTGATGCCCGCTCCAACTATTAATTTGACTGCATTCTTTTCGCACAAAGCAGAAGCTTTTTCTATTATGTCCGGTTTGGCAGTTGATACCGAAATATTGCCTCCGATCAGTTCCGGCGGCTCGTATGCAACTAAAGGCGCCCCTATTTCGGCAAACCTGGCAACCTCATCAAGATCCTCTGCACATACTATTACATTGAAGTCCATGGCTCTTGCCTTCAAAACAACCTTTTCTATCGTATCGAAATTCAACCTGAATTCTGAATGATTTATCAAGGAACCCTTTATCCCAGAATCAATAAGCATCTCAATAGATATTTTTCCAGTAAATGCTCCGTATCCGATTGGATCTACATGCTGGGCATAGAATGATTTTGCTGGAAACTGGTTAGCGATATGAAGATCATAAGCGCCTACAGCATAGTGAATTTCCCATCCCTTGAAAGCATTCATGTCAGGTAAACCTGCGAAGAATTCGGATGATCTTTTTCCTGTAGCCCTTTCATAATGTTTGGTGTTAATTATCAGAATATTGTTTCGACGTTTGCTTGGGTCCGGATTCACCAGTGTATATTACAGCATGTATTAACAAGTTTTATTATCCATTTCCAATTGTCTGAATAACATGGTAGAGCAACCTTCGGCAGCAGCCAGTATGGAAGAAGTTTGGAAGAAGAGTTATCCCGAAGGGAAC
>JAJYZI010000078.1 GCA_021800105.1 Thermoplasmata archaeon | reverse complement strand
CTCCTGATTCAAAAGGAACGTTGTTGAAATATACCAGAAAACAATGCGTTGATGGGCTTGTGAGGTAGCCTGGATATCCTGTTGGCCTTCGGAGCCTATTACCCGGGTTCAAATCCCGGCAAGCCCGCTCTAAGTATTACGTATATTGGGTTGAAATAGTACAAACCGTATATTAGTGCAGGTGAAATACTTGGTAGGAGAGAGGCAACATGTCATTTGAAAACAAGGAAGTTGCGTGGAATGTAATGGATATAACGATCCACGGAACAATTACTGCACCGGTAGAAATTAAACCGCATTCAGCTATCGTTTTCGTAGCTGGAAGTGGTCCAACTGATAGAAATTGGTGTTCGCCACTGTTGCCAGGTTCAAACGGAACTGCAAAAATATTAGCTGAAGAGCTTGCTAAGCTTGGTTACTTGACGCTTCGATACGATAAAATGGCATCCGGTCCTTTAGCAAGGGAAAATCTCCCTAAATTCCTGGGGAAAGCGAGCATGCAATCTCACATGGAGGAGTTGAATGGTGCGGTTGAAACTGTTTTGAATGAACTTGGAAATAATTGCAGGATTTACGCGTTGACAAATAGTGAAGGGGCTATCCACGCCGTAAATTACCAGATTGCGGAACGAGACAAGCAGTTTGATGGGATGATTCTGACAGGAGCGCCTGGAAGATCTGTAGGCGAAATGGCTAGAAGCCAGCTGATAAATCAGTCCAAAGCACTACCAAACGCCGCAGAAATAGTGGAATACTATGATACCTCAATTAATGCTTTTCTCGCTGGAAAACCGATTAGACACAATTCATCAATGCCGCAGGGGGTAGAGATGTTGCTTATGTCTCTGGAGAATCCTGCAAATCTTCCATTTTCCAGGGAACTTTGGGAGTACAGGTTATCTGACAATATCGCAAAGATAATGGTTCCAGTATTGGTGCTAATTGGAAAAAAAGATATCCAATCCGACTGGCGGGTTGATGGTGGAGCACTGGAAGAAGCAGCGAAGGCCTCGCCTAAAGCTTCTTTTGTCTATCCAGAAAATGCCAATCATGTGCTGAAACATGAAGAACTTCCACTGGATAAGCTCAGTGCCGATTATGTTGGTTCCCACTATAACTCCATGGAAGCAAAGCTAGATTTGGAAGCTTTCACGGAAATATTAAATTGGCTCAGGACAAACGACGTCTAGCTGACATCCTCTCCTCCATGAAGGTCGGAGCTATCTTGCTCAAAAGATTGTAAATAGAGGTTGCGCAAAAATAAATAATGCTCCAAATCTTGTAGATGACATGAGATGGAGGAGGATAGTACCGCCAGTTATCGGCGTAATTATTGTTGTCCTTATTGTTATTGTTGGCAGTATTACACCCCTTGTGAGCATACTTAACCCGTCTAAAGGCGTGATACAGAATTCAAGAAACCTTGTAATATCTAATCAGACATATAACCTACCTGGACTGCAAAATACAGTCAATGTTGTTCAGGACTCCAACGGTGTGTATCATATTTATGCGCAATCGGCTTCTGATCTTTATTATTCACTTGGGTTCATACAGGCAAAAAATAGACTTTTCCAGATAGAAGTATTTGGTCTTGAGGGAATGGGGCAGATGAGCACCTTCTTTGGACAGAGTTACCAGAACTATGACAGGTTCCAGACGATGACAGGTGCGCCTATAACAGCAGAAATGGACTGGTCGACAGTATTTGGCAATCGTGCGACCAACAATACAGATGCCACTACCTCTACTGCTCTTCTTTCATATGCAGACGGTATAAACGCGTATATAAATTACTCTGAGGCACATAATACGCTTCCACTTCTATTCAAGCTGCTTGGTGTTACGCCGTATTATTGGACACCTGTTTACTCCTATGCAGTTCAGGAAATAATGGCTCAAACACTTGAATTTGGGGATACCGGTCTTCAATTTTCCATGATATACAGTATGATTGGAAATGCAACTTACAACCTTTTACCGACTTTTTCACCCGTGCAATCGTACTATTATGCCGGTTATTCTGGCGAGGCTAATCCCAGTGTCCTGGCCGAGTCCCAGAATACCTATTCCCCAAATGCCACCGTCATTTCCATGACAAAGATCCTTTTAAAGGAATTTGCGTACGATCCGCCGACCTACTTTCCCGTCAATGTGCCAGATCACAGCAATGAAATAGTTATAGCAGGGAACAGAACCAGCACTGGAAACCCGATACTCATGGGAGGACCAGTACTAGGCTTCAGCTTACCGGCAATTTGGTTTCAGGTGCAGCTGGTCGCGCCGGGCATTGATGCATACGGAGTAGTCCTGCCTGGAGACCCTGCAATTGTTATCGGATTTAACAGCAACATTGCTTGGACGCTTACAGACACGCAGGCAATATCAGATGGCACATTTTTCTTTGTCCAGCAAATTTCTGGCAACAGCTATTACTGGAACTCTACCATGCATCCTCTCAAGGCATACACGATAAACGGCATGGAGGTTAACTGGACCAACCTCGGCCCGGTCATGGTTCAGAACGGTTCGATGGCCTTGGTGATGGACTGGATGGGTAACATGTTCTCGAATGATCTTGGCGCCCTTCTCAACATAATGACATCCTCCAACTGGAATGATTTCAGGGATGCTCTTTCTATATGGAAGGCACCTTACCAGAACTTTGCCTTTGCGAACCGTACAATGATAGCAGACATATCCCCTGCATTCTACCCTATTTTTTCAGGGACAACATATAACCCTGGAGCAATTATGCCAGGCTCTGGCTCGGAATACATTTCCGGTTCAGTCCCGTACGACATGGTTCCCCAGGTCGTGAATCCAAGCGCTGGCTACATCGTCAGTTCAAACCAGAGGCAGGTTGGACCGGCATATCCATTCTGGTATGGCAATACAATGTCCTTTTCAGACGGTTTCAGGGCCATGATGGAGGTGAACTACCTGAATAACCATACTGGCATCTCCGTTCGCGATCTATCGGCTTTTCAGCAGCATAACTATACAGACTATTCCGCACAGTTGGCTGTACCGAAGATAATGTCATATATTTCACATTCTTCAAATACGACATTGCAGCGTGCGGCCGGGATATTCTCCGGATGGAATTATAGCATGGAATCTGGCTCAACTGCTGCTTCGCTCTGGTTCTTCACTTACGAGTACCTTTTCAATGACGTATTCATGCCATATCTTCAACAGATCGGATGGATCCCGGGTAATAACGGGGTGTTAGGAGTTCCATCCGGAATGGGTGGCAGTCTTCCCAACACAACGGGTTATGCATCCCTGGAAGTTGATTTGATTCATTACGTTCTGAACGATTCAGCGGCACCGTTTTCAGCAGACAACCAGTCGACGATGCAAGGCCTCATTCAACAAGCTGTTGCACAGGCAATGGAACATCTTCTCTCCCTGTATCCCTCAGGTAACTTTACATGGGGAAAATTCTACGGCTTCCTCTTCCCTAATCTCTTTGGTCTAAGCAGCTTCAATGTTGGACCAATTTCAAAGGGTGGAGATTTCAATACGCCGAATGATGCATCCGGAGTCGGCCCGGCAAATTATCCGACCGGCGGGCAGAGCTGGGTAATGGTTGTGAATCTCTCCAATGTTTCCAGATCGATCGGGGTATATCCAGGTGGACAGAGTGAGGATCCTGCCAGCAGCCAGTATTCCAACTATGTGATGAACTGGATAAATGGCGAATACCTTCCACTTCTATTCGCAGCAAAAGCCTCTGATATCAGCAGCGCGAATGTGATGTCTGTAATTCATTTTAACCCAGAGGTGGCGTGAAATGTCAGCAATTAACAGGAATCAGTATGTTGCCTTCATTTCTTCCCTGGCCATTGCACTGATACTCGGTTTTCTTCTTTTGTTGACTGGAATATGGTACCTGATTGTCCTGGCTGGCTTTGCCGCTGCGCTCATCGTTCAAAAGAGAAATGTGATTCTCTTCCTATCAACATTTATCGCCGGATTGCTGGTTTCCATGATCTATGTTATATTACTGCCTGTTACATACGAGATCGCAATCATGAATGAGGTGTCAACTATAGCAGGAATCTCTTCAACGATCTTATGGGCACTCATGTTTCTTGTGAGTGCGCTACTAACTTCTGCGGGAGCCCTGATAGCTGCTTCTCTCACACCATTTCTTGTTAAGGAGGAGGGTAATGCATCTTCCTAATTACGCAATCTTTGTTTTAATAAAGATTCATTCCTTTAGTGCATAGTCACCTATGGAATGCCAAAAAGCGTTTATAGCCGGGCTAAAGAAGTTTTAAGATTTGCACTCCTATCCATGTCAGCATGAGATTCATAGATCTCCATGAAGATATTGCTTTTTCGTCGAATAATGTTGATGTCATCAACGTCGCTCAACAGTCAAATATAGTAAGTCTTAGAAGGCTTGGTGATGTTTTAGTCTTTGCTTCCATCTTTCCCCATGTATATACATGGGATGAACGTGTATCTGAGCAGTCTACAAACTACAAGTTTCCATCACAGTCTTCTGCCCCAATGCTTCAGCTTCTGCTGGAACAATTCAAGT
>JAJYZI010000077.1 GCA_021800105.1 Thermoplasmata archaeon | reverse complement strand
TATGAGATAAACAAGCCCGATGAATGCGGTTGCTATGACAAAATACGCCCATATTATGTCAAGTACCTGGTATTCGGGCAGGAATACCCCGGTATATCTTGAACTGAGAATATCTATGGCTGCAATGCCTGCCGCTAAGGCGATAGCGGAAACCACGACGTTTGAGAGAAAACGAGATGTTATCAGTCTGCCCCTGGTCACAGGTCTTGACAGAATTGATTCCATAGTGCCGTTCGTTTTATCCTTCGCGTAGTAAAGATAAGCGGAGAATATAGCAAGCAAAGGTATCAGGAAAGCGAAAAGTTCAGATATAACCGCTATGAAGACGCTAGTCACCTGAGATGTGCTTACATTGGTGTAAAGCACTAGTACAGTTGATTGATAGACGGTGCCTGTTGAATTTACCAGGTACAACTCGAAGGTACCTGTTCCGTTATGAGCGCCTACATTTGCAGGTATTACGATGTATGAAAAGTTGGAGTAAGTACCCAGGTCTATCAAACCTTTCGTTGAAATGCTTGTTCCGGGAGCAGGCACATTTATAGGAGCATTGTTTGCGACAGGATTTGCGTATAATGTCATTGAAGGTGCCTTTGATCCATCAGGCCCGACATAGAAGATTGCAATAGACCTGTTTGTGTTGCTTGATTTCTGTCCGACGCTCCAGACATTTAACATATCAGCATTAATAAAACTGATTTTCGAATTGGTCGAATTATAATAAGACACTGTTCCAGATGCCACAAATCCAAAGTTTGCCGTGCTGCTTGAATAGTTATATTGAAAATACTCAAATCCGTGTTCTTGAACAAGAGTCTGATTGAGTGTGACAGGTATTGAAGCATTGAAATAGCCATGCGAATCGGAGGTACCGTTGAAATATGAACCGTTATAACCTACACTGATCGGAAGGCTAGAGATCGCATTTCCATATTGATCTGTTGCCAGCACAACGATATGCAGCGAACCGTTTTCGTAGTATCCATTGGAGTTCAATGAGTTATTCGAGCTTGTGGCGGAGATTGAGCCAAACGCCAGGCCCACAAGAACTGAAACCAGTATAATCAATATAATCATGGCAATACTGAATTTCCCGGTTACCGTTTTGCGAAAGTCGAAAAAGAATCCTCGGCCCAGTGATCTGGTTTTGCCCTCACGCACCGGAACCACCTACAAGTGAAAGAAAATAGTTTTCAAGTCCCTCACCAGATATGTCAAACTTAGTTACAATGTATCCGGCTCTTGCGAGATCACCGTTCAGTAGCCCCGCTTTTTCGTAAGATACCTTCAGGTCGCTGACAATAAATTCGTTGCCGGATTGCTCAACATTGCCATACTGTTGGAGAATATCGACCATCTTGGAATCGGGATTTGAAACAACGATTCTAGCTGAGCTTGCTCCCAGAGATGGAAGTTCAGACCTCTCAAGTATCTTGATTATGGAACCTTTCTTTATAATAATCACCCGGTCTGCGATGTTCTGGAGTTCAGACAGAATGTGCGACGAGAGAAAAACAGCTTTTCCCTGTTTTTTCTGGTCCAGCATAAGCATCCTCATACTTCGCACGCCCTCCGGATCCAACCCGTTGAGTGTTTCGTCAAACAGTATGTTCTTCGGATCAGAAAGAAGGGCAGAAACAATCGAAAATCGCTTCTTCATTCCCTGCGAGTAGGTGCGCAATTTCTTGTCTCTAGCATCCCAGATATCGAAAGTCTTCAGCAACGTCTCGATCCTCTGATCTGTCTCCTTTTTATCCATGCCGTAAAAGCCGGCATAATAATGCAAAAGCGGAATTGCCTTCTGCGTGATGTCAAAGTTAGGAAGCTCGGGAACTATTGCGAGATTCCTAGAAGCGGCTATTTTCTCCCTGACGATATCTTTACCGTCCACCTTCACGCTGCCGGAAGATGGAACTATTATTCCAGACATTAGCCTGAGCGTGGTGGTCTTGCCGGCCCCGTTCAGGCCTGCAAAGCCCACGATCTCACCATCGTTTATCTCAAAGCTGACACTCTTCAAGGCAGGTTCAAGGTTCCTGCCATATGTCTTGGTGAGGTTCTCTGCAGTTATCATCGAATTACCTTGTTGTTAAGGGAGAATGCCGTATTCTTTATAATAGTTTAAGTAAGTTCCCTTTTATATATTTTAGGAATCCTAAATGCATGAAAAAGTATGATATAGTGGTTGTTGGAGCCGGTATTTCTGGACTTTCAACCGCATACTATCTCAAGCTTGATAATCCAGATCTCGACATTCTCATAGTAGATAAGGCCCAAGGATATGGTCAGGGCAATACAGGAAGGAGCGCGGCTGGTTTCAGGGACATGTTTTCTTCCAGGATCAATCACCTTCTCTCCTCATCTTCCATATCATTCTATAAACATGTCCAGGAGGACTTGCATCATGAACTTGGGATGAAGTTTGTCGGGTATCTCTTTCTTGCTGCAAGCAATGAGAGGGGCAGAGCACTTGAGAGGAACATAAAAAATGTTCCAGGAACGAGAAGAATTGAGAAGGATGAACTCAGGAAATCTATGTCTATTGCCGACCCAGACAAAGAAAGTGCGGATATGCTTTCTCTGGATCCAGCTGAGTTTGGGCTTTTTGGAGTAAACTGCGGGATCATTGAACCAGACCTAATCTGCGATTTTTACTATAATGCACTGAAGGAAATGGGCGTGAATTTCTCCTTCGGCACCAGCGTTCAGAAGATATCCCTTGATCCGGTTAAGAGACTGGATTTTCCCGGGGAACCTTTCCTCTGGCAGGAAAAATTCATCGGATCGCTTGAAACCACCAGCGGACAGTTATCGGCAGACCAGTACGTGATTGCCACCGATATATGGTCAAACTACCTTCTGGATCCCATTGGGGTTGACAGCCACCAGAGACCCAAGAAAAGGCAGATATTCCAGATATCTGGTCCCGCCGTGGAGAAACTGCTTTTCACGGATTCATTCTCTGGATATGGTGTGATGCCATTCACGATCCTGCCCTCGCATGGGATATATCTCAGACCCGCATTGAAGGAGAGATCTATCTGGATAGGCGTATCAGATGATATTGGAAGGGATTTCTCTTTTGTGGAGGATCCTGAGGCTGAGCAGGATTTCTATGAGTCAAGCATCTATCCTGTACTTACAGCGTATTTTCCTCAACTGAAAGCCTCAAAAGTTACTTCAAAGTGGGCCGGTTATTACTCATATAATACCATAGACAAGAATCCATATATTTTCAGAACCATGAATGCTGTTGTCATCACTGGTACAAGTGGCAGTGGAATCCTGAAAGGGGATGCGATAGGAAGGGTCGCCTCCTCATTGACGGAAGGAAAGGATACGGCGCTTCTCTATTCAGGCGACAAGATCAACATAAACGATCTTGGAGTAGTTGGCAGAAACGTGGATCCTGAACATATTATCCTATGAGCAGGTGAAGTTAGAGCACCGGCTTCCCTTCAGAATCGATGAAAATCCTGAGTATACCTGTCCTTGTGCCTGTGGCCCTGACTGTAATATAGGATTTTGCCCCGTACTCTTTCTCGAAGTATTTCGAAAATTCATTTATTTTGCTCGTCTCTATGGAAACTGATGGGACGTCCAGGACAGATCCTTCCATTTCTATGATCTCGTATGCGCCTGATGCCGGCATGAAAGATCTGGCATGATCTATGAGTCTGCATCTTGTGCTACCATTAATCTTGATGGCATAATCTTCGGGAACCGCAAAGCTCATTCTTGTGGTAAAGTCCTCAAGTGATCTCTCAATCGCTGGCAGTCCTGCATATCCATTCTTGAATGTTTTGTGATGGCAGGATTCACATAGCGTGATCAGGTTCAGGAAGCTGTCGGAACCAGAGTCCTTCCTTGGGATTATATGATGGACCTGTACATCAAGATGAACATTTTTCGAGTTTACCGAGGAGGTAAATGTCTTCAGTGAGGATTTTCCGCATATCCTGCAGGAGTAGCTGTCCCTTGCAAGAACTGCACGCGACATTCTAGCCCATGGAAGCAGAGACTTCCCAGAGTCTCCTCCCGGTAGAAAATCATAAACATGCTCAATGCCGGAAACCCTTTCGGCCACATGTAGTTCGGTAGCGGTAAGCCTTGGTATCTCGGAGTATAGATTCGGTATATTCATATGCTCAGATTCATGAAATCGGAAAAGAAACCTCTCGCCCGCTCCTTGAAAGGATCTGAATTGTGCTGGACATTCTTGTCCATTATCCTACCCCGGATGTAGTAATCGCTTTCACTCTCCAGGAATTCCTCGAGTAATTTTCTGTCGCGTGACATGACCAGGACGCTTGGTCCAGTGTCAGTAGTAAAATAGAGACCCGGATTTTTCTTCCTGAAGGAAACAATTCTCTCAATCAGGGCCAACGAATCCTCTGTTTGCAGTATTTTGCCAACCGACATCAGGAGTGAGTTCAGGTTCAGCATTTCCTCCTCTGCCCTTGACATGAGGGCATCGACGGGAAAATCATTGTCTATAAGCCTTTCAATGCTGGAATATTTGTTCTCCAGCCAGGCAGGATATTGTGGTGAGTTGACGGAAGCTTCATGCATCTGGTTGGTTG
>JAJYZI010000076.1 GCA_021800105.1 Thermoplasmata archaeon | reverse complement strand
ATGTAATCTATCGAATACGTGGATTTGACAATAAGGGGGTCCGTGCTGTAAATTTCTGTTCCATTTTGGGATTCATCCATCTTTGCATCCGGATCTATTGTCATTTCGGCACCTCCATTATTGATACGGTGACATAAGTACCAGTTCCGGCATGGCTGTGTATCAGTCCACGTTTCGGATTGTTCAGCTGGAGCTTGTCGCTTTTGAAGTGTTTCTTTATTGTTTTCTGGAGCTGCCAGAACATGAACACACCCTGCATTATGCCTGTCGCGCCAACAGGATGTCCGCATGCAAGAAGACCGCCTGAAAAGTTAACGGGGACTTTTCCGTTGAGTTTAGATTTTCCCTCCTCAATAAACTGTCCTCCCTCACCATACTTACAGAGACCTAGATCCTCATAAGTCTGTATCTCGGAAGAAGTATACGCGTCATGAAGCTCGACTGCATCGAGTTCTTTGAGCGGATCGGTTATTCCTGCTGCCTCATACGCTTCCTTAGCTGCAGACCTGCCTGCCCTGAATGAGTGTATTCCAGGATATTTCAGATCCCTGTAATCAGATGGCTTTTCATTGGGAAGAAGAGGTACTTTTCCAAATGGTCTGTCCGAAAGCCTCATTGTATCCGTTCCGGTTCCGATTCCTGTGATCTCTATCGGGTGCTTGGTTATCTCAAATGCTTTTTCCTCCGATGCCAGAATTGCAACAGCCGCCCCATCAGACATTGCGCAAACATCCAGTCTCGTCAGTGGGTAGGATACCATCGGGGAACTCCTGACATCCTCTACAGTAAGTCTCATCGGGCTCTGTGCGTATGGATTGTTAAGCGCGTTCTCATGGTTCTTTATTGAAACCTTTGCCAGCTGCTCTACGGTTGTCCCGAATTCATGCATATGCCTGACAGCCATCATAGCATAATAACCGGTGTAGAAACCTCCAACCGGATAGTCGAAATTCGTATCGCTCGCCAGGGCGATGAACTCGTTTCCTTTCCAAGTATTCACATGTGACATGGATTCAAAACCATAAACGGCGCATGTATCCATCCTTCCGGACGCAATTTCCTCATACCCTGTCTGGAAGGAAAGACCTCCCGTCGCACCGCCGCCCTCAACCCTCTTGCTAGGTTTTGGCGTAAGTCCCAGATAATCCTGTACCATGATTCCAGACATCAACTGTCTCTGGAAGTGATCAGAGAAATAGGATGCAACTGATCCATCAATGTCGTTTAGGGTCAGGTCGACATCATTCAATGCATAGTCGAATGCTTTCTTTACTCTGAGCCTGAAATCCATATCTGGTGTTGACTTGGCAAACTTCGTAACTCCTCCAGAAACCATATACACTTTTCTGCCCTTATGCTTCATTTAAACCAAATTAGTATACTTTCAACATTTATAATACTAATTCGTGGTCGTTTTTTTGATTACAAGCAAAAAAGTATTACAACGGTACCCATTCCTTTCGGCATGAAGGCACTTTTGATAGGAGGATCAGGATTCATAGGATCAAGACTGTGCGAATCACTGGACGCTGAAAAAATCTCATATTTTTCAAGACATAGGAATGACGTTCTTGCGTCAAAGAACATTGATCACATTCAGGGATCCGTTGAAGAAACTGACAGACTTAAGGAAATAGTGAAGGATTACGATACTATATTCTACCTGGCAGGTGTATTTGACGAGAAGGAACAGAAACATGAGGTCGTGACCCTGAACGGCGTCAAAGCTGTTGTTGATGCGATCAAAAAACAGGACACAGGACAGAAGCTGATTTTCTTTTCCGCAATAAACACAGATTACGGTGTATCAGAGTTTTTCAGGATCAGGAGAATTGCAGAGGATAACGTTGCGCTCGCAAAGGATAGCCTGACAATCAAGCTATCCAACGTGTTCGGCGACGGCGACCGGATCACAAGGGATGTTGAAATCCTTGCCAAATCCGGAGTCAGAAAAATGCCTCTAGGAAGGTCGCTTGCTCCAGTAAGCGTCAACAATCTAGTCACAGCGGTGAAAGCATTCACGCAGTACAAAGGCACTATTTACATGTGCTCAAAAGAAGATGTTTCTCTAGATCGGGCAGTGAATATTGTTAGAAGCAGATTGAGGCTTTCTCCCGTCAAGACCATTGACAACAAAAAGAAAAACCAGAAAATAATCTCAAAGATGACGGAAAGGGTTAATCTCCCCGCATGGAGAATCGCAGATCTTGTACTGAACTTCTATCGTGAGAATACGTCACTATACAGAGCAGTAAAAGAACCAGATAGATACGAGGATTACCTTAAGGCTAGATACAGCTAAAGCATGACATGGCCGATGGCTTCCCTGTAAGTATGCACGCCCAGCTTCTTCAAGTACTGTAAGGTGTAGTCGGTTATCATGCTGAATTCGCTTGATTTCCTGCATGCCACAAGGAATCCGGCTGCTTTGCTCATATGTGCGCTTGATGCGAGCAGATAAGCGGCCCTGACGTCACCAGAGCTGAGCTTCTCCTTAAGGTCGAGCCATACTTCGTCTGCATGATTCAGCATCTTCCTGTTCTCATCGCTAAGCCTTACATTCGGATCCTCAATTCCCGAGACGATCGTGTCCAGCAGGTCAAGGATCAGCCTGGTCTCATTTAGCCTCTTCCCAACGGAAACTGCCAAGCCGAGAAAGGACTCAGCCAGCCTTATCTCGGACAGGAAAGAAAAATAAGGATGATCAAGCGGTAAGCTTGAATCAACAAGTTCGCAGTACTGCTGGGATACATTTACTTCCTCAGGCATATATCCAGATGTGCTTTCCGGATATATTCTTTTCAGGCATAGCCCCGGGCAGATTCGAACTGCCGTCGACGGGTCCAGAGCCCGCTATGCTTGGCCACTACACCACGGGGCTTCTTCTGTTCAGGATTAAACCTGGCAGCACCGGAATCCAATGCAATCTATTTATTTTTTGCAGCAAAACTAAAGAAAAAATGTTAAACTCGGTTTAGCATCCTAAATCAGAATAAAATTGATAAGGGCAGTGTTGTTTGACATGGACGGAACGCTTCTGGACAGTGAAGGACTATCCAGCGAAGCCACGGATTTTGGAGTTCATACAATAACGGGGAGGCACCTGACAGAAGAAGAGAACAGGAGCCTTACTGGTAAACCCGTGAAAAAGGTCCTGGAAGAATGGTTTCCGGATAAAAGCAATTCGATATACGAAGCAGGGATTGGCTATTACAGATCAAGAATAGGAGATATTTCATCCTATCCAGGGGTAAAAAACTTGCTGGATAATCTCAGGACAAAATACCGGATGGCAATCGTCACCTCAACCCACAGGGAGCAGGCGATTGAGATACTGAGCAGAGTGGGTCTCCTTGACTATTTTAGTTTTATTATTGGACAGGATGATACCATCATGAATAAGCCTGATCCTGAGCCCGTCCTGCTCGCACTCAATCGTCTTGGGGTTTCCAGAGAAGACTGCATATTTGTAGGGGATCAACCTTATGATATAATAGCAGCGCATGAAGCTGGACTGATTGCGGCAGCAGCTACCTGGGGTTCAGGAATAAAGGAGGTTCTTGAATTATATCACCCAGACTACTTTCTGAAACGTCCTGAGGAACTTCTTGACCTACTGAGATCACTGCATTGACATTGCATGCTTTAATCTTTTCAATCGGAGGATGCTTTCCTTGAATAATACGGGATTTTCTCGATTAAGCGAAAAGCAGTTATAGTTTTTACGAGAAGCAGAGTTAAATTATTTAGGATCAAAGCCCTATTGTGACTGTGAAGAACTGGAGCGGACACATCATTTTTCAGGAGAATTTCCAATGGAAGGACCTTGAAAAGGCATTTCCGGAGATATGGGAGTTATTTTCCAAGGAATCCCGGCAGAGCATAGAAGAAGTGCAGTATGACCAGGCGAATCTTTTTCTCAACATGGAAGAGATCAGGAAAAACAAGAAACCCATGGGGTACATGAAGGACGGGGCAAAATACAGGTTTATTTTTCCTCTTGACAGAAAGGAATTAATCATTTACAGGGGAGTTCCTACCGAAACTATCAGGGAGATGACTGATCAGGTCGCAAAGATTCTCCGCAACTCGAAGCTCAAGTTCAACGTGGAATACGACAAGATGCTGTTACAAGATATAAGGGCAAGAAGAAAGTAGTAATAACCAATAAATTATATCTTATCCAGCAATCAGGTGTGGATGGTCAGCAGAATCAAGGTTGTTAATGATGTAGGTGAATTGGTATCTATTTTCCATGCTGCCGACACTGACGTAAAGAGGAAGTTGCTTATTGACCTTTCAACTGGTTGGATCACGCTGCCGAAGATCGAGGAAAGGTACGGTATAGAAGGTAAGAGGGCTCTCCATTATCTCGACAAAATTAAGATGACTGAAAGCCAGTGGGTGACCGGTGAAGGAGGCCCTGAGAAGGCATATCATACGTATTACACAAATGTGCAGATCAATCTAATAGGCGGGATGGAGGAATTAGCGGACATCATTTACGCCACGACTATGAGCGAGAAGAAGCTTGAGGAATACGAGGCTGAAATCAAGAAAATGTTAGTCCCAGGAGAAGGTGTTTTCCTTGGGGATGTGACGGACAAGCTGCAGTTCTCGCAGACGCTTCTGAGAGGCCT
>JAJYZI010000075.1 GCA_021800105.1 Thermoplasmata archaeon | reverse complement strand
GTAAAGCAGTCACACTTTCAGGCTGTTCTTGAAGCCGAAAAAATAGGTCTTGATATCGAGAAGAACCTGGATAAGTATCTATCAGAAAATCCGGGAAATTTTGAAGCGGTAGATCTGTCGGGTGTAACAAAAGTTTCACTGATTCAGGGGAAGGATCTCAGGTTGCCCAAGCTGGTTATTGTGTCGGGTTCAGGTGAGGATGAATACAAATTGATGCACAATAACTTTGAGAAGTTAGCTAAACTTGATGATGAAACCATAACACGATACAGGTCGGTTCTCGAAAAAGTCTTCGAGGAAAGATTCTCAAGCGAAGATGCACCGGATTAATGCGGGACTCGACTTCTATCTTGAAAAGCGTTTAGCTTATGGAATGCTTTGCCGATCATTGAAATAGGTTATAGATGCGGCATTCATCCACTATACCTGAAGCGGGATTTTCAATTCAGATGTTGTCAGACAAAAATAAGAAATAATTTAAGCAACAGAAGAATAGTCACCTAATGGCTAATCGACATTATACCATTTCAGAGGGAAAAGAGATCTCAATTTCTGAATTCTTTGAAAAAAACCGGCATATATTGGGTTTTGATTCACCACAAAAAGCACTTTACATGATTGTGAAGGAAGCGCTTGACAATTCGCTAGACGCCTGTGAGGAGCACCAGATACTTCCCGAAATAAGGGTTGCAGTCAAGAGAATGGAACAGGACGAATTTGAGGTTACTGTTGAGGATAATGGTCCCGGTATTGACAGGAAAGAGGTCCCAAGGGTGTTTGGGCAGCTTCTATATGGCTCAAGGTTTCACTCCTTCAAGCAGTCGAGGGGACAGCAGGGGATAGGCATAACTGCGGCTGTCCTCTACGGCCAGATTACAACTGGAAAGGAGGCTTTCATCAGGACCAGGAAAGTGGGAGAGGAGGTTGCGTACGATTTCAAGCTATCCATAAACATCAAGGAAAACCGTGCAAATATAATTGAGGAAAAACCAGCTATATGGGAAGAACAGCATGGCACAATAATATCTGTACTTGCAAAGGGAAAGTACCAGGTTGGGAAACAGTCAATTTTTGAGTACCTCAAAGAGACCGCAACCGTTAACCCAAACATGAGCCTGAGATTTGAAGATCCTGAAGGAAAGATATTCCAGTTCAAGCGTGTTGTGGAAAGGCCCTCGGAGCCGGCTCGTGCAATAAAACCTTACCCGCTTGGTTTGGAACCTGGTGAAGTCATCTCAATGGCGCATGAATCCGGTGCTTCCACTGCTGTTGGATTCCTATCGGGAGATTTCAGCAGAATCAGCAAGTATTCCGCCGAGGAAATATGCAAATTTGCAGGAATTGACCCTGACAAGAAACCGTCAGAAATTACGCTCGCCGAGGTAAAGAATATCAGATCTTCCCTGGACAAGATAAAGATCCTGCCGCCTTCAGCGGACTGCCTCTCGCCACTAGGGGAAGAATTCATCAGAAAAGGTCTGAGAAATATATATGACGAGCTTCACCCGGCATTCTATTCTAAGCCTGTGATGCGGTCTGTTTCCACATACAACGGAAACCCCTTTTCTGTTGAGGTTGGTCTTGTATATGGTGGGGATCTTCCGAATGATGAGCCGGTAAGGGTTGTGAGATATGCAAACAAGGTTCCCCTTCTCTATCAACCTGGCGCTTGTGCCACCACAAAGGCATTATCTGAGGTAGACTGGCGATCTTATGGCCTGGATCAGAGGAATGGCGAAGGAGTTCCATTCGGTCCTATGATTCTTTTCATCCATGTTTTCGGTATACGCGTGCCATATACCTCAGAATCAAAGGAGGCAATAGCACCTGTGGCTGAAATAACGGAAGAGATAAAAGCTGCGCTTAAGTCTGCTGCCAGAACTGTCAAGGGTTTCCTGAACAAGAGAGAAAAGAGGAAGAAGATCAGTGAAAAGTTCAGGCTAGTGAGTACTTTAATACCGGAGATCTCTGAAAAGTCCAGCAGTATTACAGGACTTGAGACAGTACCGATAGAATCTGTGCTCTCAAAGGTTGCAAATGTCGTCTTTTTAAACGAGTCTTTTGAGCCTTCGGATGGCGGAATACTGGTCAGGCTCATTGTACATAACTATACCTCAATGCCTAGATCGTTCGATATAATTGCAGACCCACCCATTGGTGACATTGTTGATCAAAAGAACGAGTTCAACGTCAGGGACCTGATGCCTGCACTCAGTGTAACGTTCGAGTTCAGGATCGCAGTTGAAGCTAGCAGGTATCCTGGAACAGACTATTACTTCAGGGGAATCGATCCAGTTTACATAAACGGGGCTGAACCGCTTCCTGCTGACTGGAATATTGCTAAGACGGATGTCGAGGAGGTGACTGAGGATGTCCAGTGAGGTACCAGATACAGGCAAGAAACTTGTCGAACTAGCTAGGTCTGTGTATAATTCGCTCAAGACTGGTGAGGTTCCGGAATTGATAATGCCATCAAGGAACAGGGATAACATAGTCCTCGATCCGATGTATTCTGTTTGGAGATACGGTGAATCAAAGGTTACCCGAAGCGCCAAGTATGTCGATGGTGCCGAATATATACTGAAATCGCTTTACATGATTGAGTTCATACTCGAGATGATCAAGGGATCGAAGACATCGACTCTGAGGGAGATGTACTATATTTCAGAAGGCTGGAAAAATGGAAAGTTCGGCACTCAGGATGAGTCTGACATCATGGCCGAGGATCTTGAGGTCATTACATCATTGATGCGGGAAGATTTCCGCCTGAGGCCAGAAGAAAATGGTGCTTCGGTTATAGGCAACCTGACGATAGAAGAAAAGAACAGGAAGGGTGAATTTAAGAGGATCAACTGCAAGGATGACGTTGGCGAAGGTGGCTACAACATTCCATATAACGTGGATCAGGAGAAGCTCAAAATCGTATCATCAGATGCCGATTTTGTCCTTGCAATAGAAACAGGCGGTATGTTTGACAGGCTTGTTGAAAATGGCTTTGACGAAAGATTCAGATCTATTCTGGTGCACCTGAAAGGACAGCCGGCAAGAAGCACCAGGCGACTCTTGAAGAGGCTTAATGAGGAGCAGCATCTTCCTATTTACGTATTCACGGATGGTGATCCATGGTCATTCAGGATATTTGCATCGGTTGCGTACGGTGCCATAAAGACGGCACATATTTCTCAACACTTGGCTGTTCCGACGGCGCAATTTATCGGAATCACGGCAAGTGATATCATGAATTATGATCTTCCTACAGATGTGCTTACAGACAAGGACCAGCAGGCACTTCAGGCAGAATTGAAGGATCCGAGGTTCTTGAATGATTTCTGGAAGTCGGAGATAGAGGCAATGCTGAAGATGAACAAGAAGGCGGAGCAGCAGGCACTTGCCAAGTATGGGCTCGATTTTGTGACCGATAAATACCTGCCGGACAAGCTATCAGGACCAAATGACCTGGGGGAGTAAATGGTGCGGATTGCAGTAGCACAGATGCAGTCCAGTGACGACGTCGATGAGAATATCAACAAGAGCATTTCGCTTCATGCAAAAGCAGAGAGGGGTTCCGCCGATCTTATCGCCTATCCTGAGTACCAGCTCTACTTAGCAGATTATTCAAAGAGGGATGATGCGTTTCTGGCAGGGAAGAGGGTCCACAATATTCTTCCTGGATTTCTTGATTCGCTGCGAGTCCCAGCCCTTATAAACTATCCTGAAGTATACGGGAACAGGATATACAACACGTCTGCGTTCGTTCGTGACTCGAAAATTCAGTGGAAATACAGAAAAATCCACCTTTTCAATGCGTTTTCCAGAAAGGAGGGGGATGTGTTTTCTGCAGGCCGAAAATTCCAGCTTGGCGGACTGGCAAATGAAGTAAAGTTCTCGACACTTACCTGCTACGACCTTAGGTTCCCTGAACTTTCGAGATACTTCGCAATTTCTGGAGGAGAACTACTTATCTACCAGGCGGGGTGGTTCAGTGGTGAAAATAAGGCAGATCAATGGTTAACACTCCTTAAGGCGACTGCGATCCAGGATGGGCTTTATGTTGCCGGGGCTGGCCAGACTGGGCCAAAGTTCACGGGTAATTCGGTTGTGTTCGACCCTGATGGCAGAATGGTTGCACATGAAAGAAAGAGGGAGGGAGTGATATTCGCAGATGTTTCAAAGGATTCTGTAATGCGGTACAGGAATGATTCTGCTTTGCTTAGCGCCAGAAGAGATGACATTTATTCACTTAGAATGCACAAGAAATGAACCTAGGGGTTGAAAGCTAAATAATCTCCTTCAAGAGAGTAAGCATTTCTCCCGGATCTGAAAGCCTGTACCTTGAAATGCTCGCTCCTGGTCCTACATGAATCGTGATGGCATCGGGGTTCTCCTTGAATGCGTCTTCGTCTGTGTTATCATCGCCGGCAATTAGTTTCTTCATACCAGGAGAATATTTTTTAATAGCAATCCCCTTGTTTATCCCGGGTATTCTCAACTCCATGATTCTCTTTCCTACGTACATAGACATGCCTATCTCTCGTGCGAGTTCATTTACCAGCTCTTTCAGCTGATCGAAGTATTCTGGAAACATTAGGCCCGTGTGAAAGAGCAGATTGCCTCCTTTGTTGTACATTCTGAGACCAGGGAATTGCTTTATGTACACGTCCTTTTTGCTGTAAAGATCGT
>JAJYZI010000023.1 GCA_021800105.1 Thermoplasmata archaeon | reverse complement strand
TTCGTAAAGCTTCCACAAGAGGAGCGGTTGTCTGTACCCTTGTTTCTGGTTCTTCGAATGGGTTCATGCTACAGTTACCTCTTTCATTGTTGTAGTATCGTTTCCGAACACATCTATGACCTTTACCATTACCTTGTACGTCCCGGGTGCATCATAATGATGTTCTATTGATGACAACTGTAAATTCTTCTTTTTCTTTGTCCTGAATTCCTGCCACTCGTTGTGAAAAGTATCGTCTCTGTAATTCCAGTCTACGCTCCAATAGTCTATAAAATCACTCCACTTGAGTATCTTATCTCTGAGTTCTTCCGGTATGGATTCTGGATTCGGTATGATGAAATTTTCAAGGTTAACCTTTACCCTCCTTCCTGAAATTGCGATTTTAGCTTCAAGGAAGGCGTGCTCGTAGAAATCAACATCTCCAGCCTCTACGGCTCTCTTGTCCATTACCTCGTTTGGTATGATCCTGAGAGAGATCCCAAAATCGTAAGATTCCCTGAGCTCTCTTAATATCCTATCGTTAAATTCCATCTCAAAGTCCCATCCCAAGATATCCAGAGAATCGAAGCCGTTGTTTTTTGCCTCTTTCAGGCATTCTTCAACCTCTACTTTTGTAACAGGGTAATCTATTGGGCCAACATGTACTGCTTTTCCTGATATAATTCCGTGTATGTTCCTGTAGTCGAAGACGGGCTTGGCTTTGTAAAGTTGTAAAATAAAATCAATGTAATTTCTATAAACAGAGCCAAGGTTCTGATCCATCCAGTGCTTTCTTTCATATTTTCCGAGGTTTAGGACCTCAAAAGGTTTGCATTGAGGGATATCAAGTAACCTCTTCCTTATTGTGTGAACAGAAAATCTTCCAATGTCAACAGCAATCCATTTTCTACCCAATTTCTCTGCCACCGTAGCAGTAGTCCCGGAGCCGGAGAAGAAATCAGCAACAATATCGTTCTGGTCTGAACCCGACAAAATTACTCGCTCAAGTAGCTGTTCTGAGTTCTCGGTTGGATAACCGGTAGTGTTCGAATAGCCAGAAATATCTGTCCAGTTTGTATCAACTGTTTTAGGCAGGTCAAATTCGTAATGTGGAACGAGACTACTTGGCCTTTTCTCTCCGTCAATTATTTCTATAACTCCATAGTCAGTCCCCCGCTTGCTTTGTTTTAGCGTAATGAGTCCTTTTTGCGTCATTTCTTCTATTTTCTCTTGAACAAATTTCCAATGAGTTTTCGGGGGAGGTATTAAAACGTGTTTCTGCCCTTTTTCATCGTAGAAAGTTCTTTCTCTTGGGTTTCTTTCACCATTAAGAACCATATTTGTGCCTTTTGGCTCGTGTTCATAACGTTCTCTAGAAAATTTATGAAAGAGGTAGTTATTCGTCTTAGAATAGAAAAAGATAGAATCCGTTGCAACTGTATATTTTTCAGAAAGACCGAATTGAACCTTTCCTCGCTTAACAACTATCTCATTATTGAAATTCTCATATCCAAATATTTCGTCTAAAATAATCTTAACATAATGGGCGTAATGATAATCAAAACGTACCCAAATAGTCCCATCTTCCGATAAAAGGTCTTTCATAAGTGTAAATCTATCATACATATACTGAAAGAAAGAGCTTGGGCCTTCTTTCCACATGTTTCTATAAGCTATCTCTTCTATGGCGGAGGGTTCCTTTACTGCACCTTCATCTCCAACTTCCAAAGTTATATTCATGTTTGTGCCCGTGAAAAATGGCGGATCCGCGTAAATTAACTTTATTTTTCCACGAAACTCGGGCAGCAAAGATGCCATAACATATTTGTTGTCCCCCCAGATCAGTTTGTTCTTCCATTCGCCATTCTCGGAATCCTTCTTAAATTGAGCGAACGTTCCAATATTTGATCTTGGAAGGTTTATCGTCTCAATTTTCTGGAATGGAAGCTCGACTCTTTCCACTTCCTCTATCTTGTTTTTCCAATAAATTCCAAAGTCCCTCATTTGATCTCCACGCTTCCATTCTCAGAGTCTTTTCCTAAGTTCTCCAGATACAATAGATGTATCAGAGAATAATATTTGTGACTCCATTGTATAATATCTGCCTATCGTCTTCTTAATGTGGGTAATAAGACCGAGGTTCTGCAAATAGTTGACGCTCTGGAAGAATGTAAACTTTCTCACTCCACTGAGCACCAAATGACTGGATGCTGAAACTTAGGAATAGGCTTTGTTCGTATCCTGATTCTTGACGAGAGCTGCTAGTATCAGCAAATCACGGTCTCCAAGGTTCTTGAGTGTTTCGCCCTTCATCTTCACTAAAAAGTGATTAGTGCAGTTTTAATCGAGGTATCGTTCTTTTCATTGCTTCTTCCAAGAATTTCAGAATTTTTGTTAGTAATAGTTGAAAACATTATGTGCGCTGATCTGGTAATAAACTAATAACCCTGCAAATGGACCGGTCGGTATTTGATTAAAGTTTTAAGGGAATACTCTATGAAACTGCGATCTTATCTAATTTGTGCTATGGACTGATAAAACTCGCGTATGAAGTCACTTATTTTTTGAAGCTCGTCTGAAGTAGGTTTTCTGCCCTCGTGCAGTACTTTGCCTCTAATTCCATAAAAGAAGTCAGCAAAAAGACTATTGATTTCTATACCCTTCTGTTTTCCCTTTTCAGAAAGCAATTTTACCCTTTCTTTGAACGCTAAGTTATTTACTCTGTTTCGGCTTTCTCCTAGTTGAACTAACTTCTCATTAATCATGATTTCGAGCATTGAGAGAAATATTGCTGCTGAGGCCCACTCCTCACCCAAACCCATCGCAAATAGAAGTTCCTTATGTGGTTCCAAGAAATCTCGGCCCTGGGGACTTGGTGAAATAAAAGAATGTACCACCTTAAGCAAGTTCTCAAAGGACTCCGAATAATCTATAATGAACGGAACACAAACGGCAAACATCATCTGGAATGCAATTCTCATCTCCTCAACCGAAACATTCTCTGGATCTATGGAAGGAAGCATGGCAATCATGGTTGGTTGCATCTCTGCAAGCATTTCTTTGAGTTCTTGATAGCGTTCTGCAATAGTCTTCGTAGGCATTACTGTTTGAGGTTTGTCCAGTAGTTCCTTTAATGAATTTACAATAAAGAAGAGACTGACCACTTTTCCGGAAATATTCTCAAGTTTAGGTTTGTTAGAGGTTTGGGTTTTAGCCATCCAATACATCAATACATATAGGGGCCTTATTTCTTTCGATGAAAACTTGCAGTCGACCCGGTCAAAACTGCTTTTACGTTTTTCCTATTATTTTCCAGTTATCCTTGAATTCCTCGTAATCCTTTGGCTGCAGCCAATAGCTCTTCTTCCCGTTTTTGGTCCCTTCATGGATTCTAGGTTTTGCTGTTGGTGTATCTGTGATGTAGAGGTTTGGGGAATCGAAAACATTGTTCACAATGAATATGTATTCCGCTATGAGAATGTTACCGAAAGGCACGGGATTTCTTTTCGAAAGACTCTTTACTTGTATAGTGTGTGTGATCCCGTCCCTTTCTGGTTGTATATTACAACATCAACCCCTCTGGCGTTACGAGAGGTGGGCTTAGCATTCCACCCTTTCCTGCTCCAATTCTTAATCAAGCGGTTGGATTTAGGAAATCGTTCCAAGTGATTTAAAGGAAACAAAAAGGTGGGTTTTTAGCTATAGCCCGGGGTCAACAGGGGAATTGTACCCTGCGTCCGATTTTTCAGATTCCAGAACTGTTGAGATATGTTTCAGTATTTCTCTCTCAAGTATTGTTCCGGTGAATTTGTCATTTCCGTCAACCACGGCAACAATCGGGGGATCGTATTCCCTGAATATCTTAATCAGTTCCGTAGCAGGGGAATCGCCTCTAATTTTTATTGCTGGTACTATGTTCCCCTCATTTACCTGTAGCGTATTCAGCTTATTTTCCCCCAGTGTAACCATATCGCTTAGCCTTAGCTGTCCCAAAACCTGCTTTCTTGCATTGGTTATAATAACCGCCCTTGCGTTAAGATCAGTACACATCTTGAAGGCCAAACTTATGGGGCTGTTTCTGTCTACTGATACAGAGGGAAACGAACCGGATATGTCCGACGCCGTCAAATTTTTGAATTCCGCGCTTATCATTTCCCATACATACTTGGACTTCCTCTTTGGTACAACCGGTGCCTTGATATTGAATAGAAGCGGAACTACAAGCGTTAACAGTGTAATTGCAATCATTATGGCAGAATAATTATATCTATCGACCAGGCCAAGAGAAAGCGCCACAACAAGCAGTGCAGCATCAACACCGCCATTAACTGAAGTACCAAAGGAATTCTTCCATGCGTCAACCTTCATGAATTTTGACGCTGCCAGGCCGCTTATTGGCTTGAACAGAAGCGCTATTACAAAAATAGATAGGCCAAGTATGATCAGGGGAATAGTAATTTTGACAAAATATAATCCCAACCCAATGAAGAATAGCGGCTCAAAAAAGCCATAGGTTACAGTCGAAACCTTCTCTGCGACTATGGGGCGGTCATTGATAAAATCCCTCAGGATGAATCCCATGAACAGGGCTATAATAGCCGAGTTAAAGCCATAAAGCTGGCCAATAAATCCCAAAATAAAGACGAAGCCCACTATTACGGCTATTAAAGTTTCATGAGCTCTCGATTTATGATCAATTTTGGTAAGCAACCTTACCAGCACATATTTTGAGAACAAAATGATCAAGAATAGAGATACAAAGAGCTCCAGGGCTATAGTAAAAACACTAATGAAATCAATGGGCTTATTATGCAAATCTGCAAAGAAAGAAAATAGTATAACTGCCGCAATTTCAATTGTAACGACCTGCTGGAATATTTTGTTTCCCTCCTCCGTTTTGTTCAGTCCAGTATCGCTTAATAAACGCGTAAGCGGTCCAGCGCTACTCATTCCGGTTACTATACCAACTACCATGGCTATCAAAATATTATGAAACACGTAGTAAACTGCAACAGAAATGAGTGCAAATGGCACAATAAATTCTGAAACGCCGATCAATATATTTTTGAAATTAAGAATTTTTCTGGTTTCCAGATCTTTAAATTCCAGTGCGCCGCCAGTAAATAGAAGAAAGTTTATGCCAAGCGAAATGAACAGGCCTATGTTCGGGAGGATGGTAATTAATCCCAGCCCACCGGGGCCTATTATTATCCCGGCCAGAATGGCTGCCAAGTATGGAACAAGTTTCAGCCTTTCAAATATTTCCTCACCGAATTTGGCAAGAAGGAGGAGGGTGCCAAGGAACATGAGGGCGAGTAATGGGTCTGAAATTCCATACATGTTGTCTAGAAAAGGTCATGATATTTAATATTATTTGGTCTCTTCAGACTCTCCGCTTGCGTCAAAAGCATGTAATGGATGTGCTTGATCATCTCCTATCAGAGGAGGTTAAACATAAGGCATCTGAAAAAACGGAGAACATGTCGAACTGGTCGGGATTTGATTAATGTTTTAAGGGAATACTAATCGCTCATTAGGTTAATCAGCTATTTACTTTGCTACTTTTGAACTCACATAATAATATATTAATATGACATTGTAATACTACAGTATGAAAAGAGTTGCAATAATGCTGGACGAAGGCTACCATGACTTGGAATTGTGGGTACCATATTACAGGCTGAGGGAAGAGAAGATAGATTTCGATATACTTGCCTGGGAAAACAGACCGTATAAGGGACAGTTTGGAATAGATTCCATACTTCCTACTAAACTCCTGTCAAACTTGCTTGACAGATATGGTCTGGTATTCTTTCCGGGGGCCAAATCGCCAGAAAATCTGTTGAAGCATCCTAAAACTGTTGGTATTATTGAGAAAATGTTCAAAGAGGGAACGTATTTTGCAACGATATGCCACTCTCCACTCTTGCTCGCTGAAGCGGGGCTCCTGAATGGGAAAGAAGTTACTGGGCATTCTTCCATCAAATCCGCGGTTGAAAAAGCGGGAGCAACCTATGTTGATTCGCCCGTGATCAGGGCATCTGATAGGATACTTACCGGCAGAACCCATTTCGACCTTGATGTGTTCATGCCGGAATTGGTAAACCTAGCGAGAACGATATGACAGACGATAGTATTAGAATGAAACTGGGTGTCAAGACACTGCTCTTTCCGGTTTTTGTTGTGATCGCCATCGCAATAGGTCTGACCATTGGATTTGGCTTTAAGTCCGAGAGCTCTGGCGTAGCAACCTACGGAATACCAGTCGGGCTCTTTTTCATGATATATCCTGCAATGGCAAAGGTCCGACTCGATGATATGGGCAGAAGTCTTAAAAATATCAGAACAGTTGGGCTGATGGTTTTCCTGAATTATGCGATCGCGCCATTTCTTGTTGCGGGGATAGCGTATTTTTTCATCGACGTGATGTACATACATTATGGCTTCCTGAGTTCTGCAGTCGCTTCCCAGGTGCTGGTGGGCATCATTCTGCTTGGCGTAGCACCATGTATTGCAATGGTCATGGTCTGGACTGATCTCGCTCATGGCAACCTGCCCCTAGGGGTTTCTTTTGTTGCCTGGAACTCAATAATACAAATCATAACCACGCCTTTCCTTGTGTATCTCCTTGCGAGAACTTCTGTTATCATAAATCCATTCCTGATCCTGGAGAGCGTCTTCTTTTATCTGGTTCTCCCACTGCTGGCAGGAATGTTAACCAGAAGGCTGCTGCAGAGGAAGCAATACTTCTCCAAAGTGCTAAGTATCCTTGGATCGATACAAACAGTCGCACTTTTGTTGACCATAGTCGTGATATTCTGGGGGGAAGGCTATGGAATTATTGACACACCGTCACTGGTCTGGATGGTTGGAATTGTGATGCTCATCTTCTACTTCGTTCTGTTCCACCTGGGATATCTCACTTCAAGAAAAGCTGGTTACGATTATCCGGACTCAACTGCCATAGGCTTCACGGTTTCAGCACGGGATTTTGAGGTGAGCATTGCAATTGCTGTGGCGGCCTTTTCAGCGTATCCATATGTTGCTATAACTACTGCAATAGGACCGATGCTGGAGATTCCTCTGATGCTACTGCTCGTATGGATGCAATTAGGAAGGATGCAAAAGATAGAGGTAACAAGGAAGTACAGTACAACAGCGGTGAGCAAATGAGTGATGAATCTGAGTTTTGTGAGATAAAGAAGATCGAGAATGTCAACATCGACGAATATGATGAAGTATCCAGAATTCTCAGTGCTCTGGGGAACAGGGCCAGAATTGCCATACTGCAAATCATGACAAAGTATCATGAAGTGTGTGCTTGCGAGCTCCAGCCGGCTCTGGGAATGCCACAGCCGACAGTTACAACGCACCTTCGGAAAATGTATGACATAGGCCTTCTCAAGCAGAAAGAAAGATGGAAATTCAGCTATTATTCTATTAATCCAAAATACAGGACTTTTGTCAGGGACATCCTTAGAAACGTCTCAAATAACTTGGAAACTGCGCCGCATTCTCCTCTTGGGAAGGAAAGGAAGGGTGACAACAATGGTGAATGAAGGACCGATGAATTCTCAGGCATATACCCAGAGAAATAAGAAATTAAGGAAGGTGGGTTTGGATCTTGGTCAGGTTAGTGGAACGGAGTGGTTGATCATAATAGCCGCGTTCATAGGCAGATATCTTTTGCAGTTCTATCAAACATCCATCGGCTCAATTGGACTGGCATTTGGCATGGATTCTTTCGAGGTGGGCATTGGATTTGCATTATTCACCGTGGCGTTTGCCATTGCTGCATTCCTCATGAGAAAGTTCAGACCAAGTCAGCTGAAGACCGTAGAGATAATATCGCTTGCGTTTCTTGGCATAACTATGCCGATATACATAGTTGCGACCGGGTTTGCAGAGGTATATACGCTCATGGTTATTGACGGATTTATAACCGGTCTTGTTATGGATTCGTTCATGACGATGGCAGGTATGGCATCAAAGGATCAATCAAAGAGACAGGTGGAACAGGCATCATTCTCTTTCTGGGTTGCTCTTGCCCTCATAGTTGCGCCGTTCACAACAGGCTATCTGATGCACCTGGGGATCAAAGAGATCTTCCTAATATTCGCTGTTATGGCGTTTATTGCGATTCCGTTTGTAGCTTCAATGAGAGGAAAATACTCTCTGCAGTATATGGAGTCGAGAGGACACCGTGGAAATATAAGCATCGCTTCTCTTTTAAGGAACAGGCAGTTTAACTGGGCTGTTCTTGCGGCATTCGCGTACACCATACCATTTTACATAATATTCTCATATGGCGTCATATACGGCGGGATTCTGGGTATTTCCGCTACTACAGTTTTCTATCTCTTCGCAGTGATGTTTGTTAGCGATGTCGTAACGAGGTTCATAATCCGTATTAAATCACCAATACAGAACAGGAGACCCTACATGGTCTTTGCAGTTAGTATTGCGTTAGTCTCTGCGATATTCCTTGCACTGAGTTCAGTTTCAATAGCATTCTTTGTTCTTGCGTTCCTCATTGCGGCAATTCCGGATGGGATAGCATGGACCCTCGGGATACAGATCGCAAACACCACATTCAGACCCGATGAGATTGGAGCATCAACTTCGTTCTTCAGTTCAAGCATGATGATCATGAGTGTTCTCATGCCTCTGGTGGGATATATGGGCTCGCTGAAGGCATTTGGCTTTGCAACCACACTTTGGTTATTCGCAGCAATAACAGCTGTGTTCTTCATGTGGGAGATCCTCCTCAGACCGGTAAAAACTGAGAAGGAACGGGGGGCAGATGCCGTGCAATAATTTTCCTGAATAGCCGAAAACAAGACGATACGAAAACCCCTCATATTCCTGTAATTCCGCACTGAGCGAAGCGAGATTGTGCGGTCAAGAATTCCCCTCCCCTGAAATTATCCCCTATGAATAATGTGCCCGAAGCGAGCCGGAAGTCTTGCGTAGCAAGACCGAGTGGTGTAAGCGTTAGCGGTGGGTGGTGTGGAACACCAAGCGTAGCGTAGGTGTGTAGCACCACCCATACACCACGAGCGGCGAGCACAGGACACCACCCTGAATGAGCATGGCGAATGAAGGGCTCTTCGAAGAAGAGTGCGAGACGGAAATCAAAAGAGGGGTGGATTGCGTTAGCAAGACGGGGTGAATTTTGATTGGAGGCGAAGCATGGGGTCCTGTGCTCGGCGTGTAGGCGAGCGAAGGGCACATACCAATATGCAAAGGCTCAAAGAGGGGTTAGGGGTGAATTTGAGCCGGAATTCTAACGCCTAAAAAATGCTAAAGTGGCGTAGATTCCTTATGGCTGAACCTGCAAGGCTTAGCTCAATATTATGGGAGATAGGGAGATATATCGAGATGAGAACACCGACTACTCTATCTTCTTCAGAGTGATCTTACCACCTTCGGCATAGAATCCTATAAACTGACCTTCACCTATCGAAAGGGCTTCGGAAACTTCTCGTGGCAAGGTAATTCTCAATGACGTACCTCTTCTTGACGTCCTCGTTACAGCCATTAAACCGTTTATGTTACTCATATGAGTGGGTAAGGTTTGGTAGCTTTAAAGTTATATCAATATGTGATGCAGACTTCTATCAAGAGCTAAAACAACGATTTCGTTCCATAAATTGTTGTGCTTCGAAACTCTTCTTTGATAGGGGGTTTTCTCATTACTAATAGGTACTCTGACCCCATTCCGTTGGGAGAGAGGTTTTTACGGCCTCTGAAGAGTCTTCTGCCAACAATTTCATCCTCCAATAGTAGTTCAAATTGGAAACCATTACTCTCGAAGTGTTCTCTAAATATGTCATAAAAAGGAAATTCTACACCAGAGAAGGTTGCGTTTCCGACAAAAATGGCTGCAGTTCCACTGGGCTTCAAGACACGCATGCATTTATCAATAATATAAAGAACAGATTTGAAATAAGTTATCGCATATTTTCTAATTTTTCCGTCTATCCTTCGTAGGTGGGATTCTAGAATTTTCGAATGTATTTCTATATCTGGAACATTCTTGTTATACGGTATTTCATGCTTACCAAGCTCCCTAATTTTTTGGTCATCATATCCTAACCACCCGAGTTCTAATTTCACACTGCGGATATATTCATGGGCTTGTCCATATGGTGGTGAAGTTATGAGGAGATCGTACTCACCCTTTAGGTCATGGTTTATCATGTCTGTATCTGCGAGTAAATTTACCTTTCCACCTTTGTATAATCTACTAAAATTTTCAGAATAGTCATAAGCTTGTTTAACGGACTTTATAAAATAGTCATAGATGATACGGGAATAGTCTGTATCTAACAAATGATTTATTTCAGTTACCTTTCTTTTTGATTTGAACAACTTAGGGACTTGACTGTCTCCGTATGAGAATCTCTTCGAAACTTTAAGGAGAGAGAGGAGTATAAGTGGGTGCTGATTCTTCTGATATCCTCCCCACATTCTTGACAGGATTTTGTATATTCCGGGAGGATACCAATAGGTAATTTTAGACCATTTTGGAATGTATTCTGTCTCATTTTTAATAATTTTTTTGGATTTGTCTAACATATCTTCTAGTGAGGGTGACCGGAGGGTTTTTCCTTCTATTAGATACTCTAACATAGGGCTTAAGTCAACGCAAGTTGCGTTCCTTCCTGTAATCAAAGCCTCTACACAAACTGTACCAGAACCAGCAAACGGGTCAATAACGCTATCTCCAGGTGAGGTATACTTTTCAATAGCCCATCTGACAACTTGAGGAATAAATTTTGCAGGATAATAATACATACCATGTGAGGCGTAGGTTGTAGATGGGACCGATTTAACGAGTCTTCTAAATGAGATTTTGAATTTAGTGTCTAATGAGTTGGTACCAGTGGTAGTTTCTTTTTTAGTCTCTTCTGTACCGTCATTGGGTTTAGTCTTAACATCTCTTGAGAGTCTGCCATCTAACAAAAATATCATTTTAATGAGGATAAGGTCTCTAATGTACCAAAGTTGATCTCTTGCACTGTTAACTGGTAGAGTATTTTCGTTCCAGTCCTCGATCAACTTATGGGCGATATCAATGCTTCTTTCCTTGTAATGGCTAATATCTTGGTTGCTTATATTGATCCCAAGTTTCGCTAATTTGTCTTCAAGTATTAGGAAATTGTTAATTCCATTAATGGCTAAATTTTGCAATTCAATTGATGATAGTGCATACGTGAGCCATAGGTCGTCCCAGTCCTCCAGAGTTGTAAAAATCTTCTTTGATATTTCCGAAATTGATTTTGATTCTGAAAATTCTGCTAGAATGTCAGAGAATGCGTCAAATCCGTAACTCAATTCTAAAGTTATGTTTTCCGATAATTGAATTCTCTTTTGAGAAGACAGGTCTTTTTTCATCTCATCTGTTTCAATAGTTGTTAGCCCTGTAAGCTGGTCAACGATTCTCGTTACCAAACTACTTTTTTGGGCACCAGACCCTGAAACCCAAACAAATATAACGTATCGAATTGGCTCTTTAGGAACTATTCCGTTTCTAAGGACATCTTTCAGAAACTCAGCTAAAGAGCCTTTTGCAGTAGTTCCGCCTGTATCGTCTCTTGATCTAATCTGAACGAACAGGTATTCCTTTGGCATGCTTGCTACCACATCTAAATCATGCTTATTTGTGGTTTCAGTACCAAGCACTTTTTGTGCTATTTTGGAGTGTTCCTTCTTGCCATAAACCTCTGCAGATGTTTCCTTAAGGATGGCTCTTAACAAGCTTTCTGCGAAATTTCCCTGGCGAGCCCTATAGGAACTGTGTACAAATTGTTGAAATGCAAATAGATAAGATGAATAATTCGCGATAGGGTAGGCGCTTTTCTTCATAGCACTCTCAAGACCCACCCCTAAACGTTTCAAAATATCTAATCCATCTTTATAGGAAAGAAGGCTATTATTTTGGTCTTCTTGAAAACATCTAAAGGCGATTTCCTTTGCTAGTCCTAGTGGGCTCTCCAAAATCGTATTTAGAGCCGCGATTGTTTGGTCGGTCTTGTTTTCCAATAGGATTAATTTCCTTTGCTTTGCTTGGTTATTTTCATCATCACTTTTCATAGTTTGCACCAATTTATAGCCTCTTTCTTAGCTCTCCAGATACTATAGACTCATCCGATAATAATATTTGTGATTCCATTGTGTAATATCTGCCTATCTTTTTCTTTATTAGCGTAACAAGACCAAGGTTCTGCAAGTAGTTTACGCTCTGGAAGAAAGTCGACTTGCTCACTCCCCTGAGTAGAAGGTGGTTGGATGCTGAGACCTCGGAATAAGCCTTATTTGTATCCTGATTCTTGATCAGTGCTGCCAGTATTAGCAGGTCTCGGTCTCCTAGATTCTTAAGCGTTTCTCCCTCGACTTCGATGTAAGCTTGCTTCAGTGCTGTTGTCACTGAATCCTCGTCCCATTTATTGCTTCTTCCCAGGATCTCAAGGGCCTTTATTCCTATTCTGGCATCACTTCTGTAATCCCTCACGAGCAATGCCGATAGGAGGCCTAAAGACTCCTTGTCGAATTCATTGAGGCCTTCTTTAGCCCTCATTTTCAAGATTTCCCTGATCTCTTCTGTGCTATATTCATGGAATACGATGTGATCTGGCTGCAGCGAGCTCTTAACGCTCTCGTCATTCAAGTTCTTGTACCAGTATACCTTCTGAGTAAGCAGAATAAGATTGGCTTTTGTATGTCTTGTTATGTGATAAAGAACATCATAATCCTGCAGGAAGTCAATTTCGTCTAGTATTACAAGAGACTTGCCGGAGAGTAATGAGTCACATTTGCTCCTCACTTCTTCCACTTCGTGTCCCTTGCCAAATAGCCGAGTTATGTTGCGATAAATCTTTGTAGACGTTGGGTTCTCTCTGACATTTATGTAGAAATAGGGGACAGCTTTGGTGTCCCTGAGAGCCTTAGCCATGATAAGTGCACTCAGCGTTTTGCCCGACCCTTTGGAACCGTAGATGATGATGTGTCTCGGAAGGCCGAGATTTACATAATCAGCAAGATCATCGGTTACTCTTTCCAATTCTGTTCTAATGAGTATCTCATTCGGAGTATAGCCGATGTTGAAAACCTGTGCATTCTTCATGTTGCTCGTTTCAGCTGCACGAGCAGTGAGCTTCGCAGCCATAAACGACTTGGGATTCTTTGTATCCATTGTATCATCTGCAATGCACAATAATTCTCAGATAGTAAGGTTATTAATACTATCGAACGAGTCGAACACATGTGTGTTAGGAAACGGTAATTTCTGATGCAAGAGTGTGTGTATCAAAAAACGAGTAAATCTTTACGTTGGGATAATGTTATTCAAAAAATACGAAAAATTCCATTTTTTAGAATGTAATGTTCATTGTATCAGTTATATATTATATATAATAAAGAGCTTGACGCGTTCGGAAACACACACATTCAAACAAAGACTGATTATTGGATTGACGCGTTCGGCAACTCCTGCTTTCAGCGGTTTTCCCTGAGAATCTTCAGTATAGGGGTGGTAGAACACTCAAGCATCTTCGCTATGGCTCTTGCGGACAGACCTTTCTCTTTCAATTCCAGTACTTTCCTTTTGTCTATGAAACTGCCGTTCCTGGTCTTCAGGGCAGGTCTTCCGAACTTTATTCCCTTGTTAAGGGCCTGTTCCCTACCTGCCTTGGTCCGGGAATTGATCATATTCCTCTCAAATTCCGCAAATGCGCCCAGAATTTGAAGCAGGAGCCGTCCATTTGGAGTGGTGGTATCTATTCCAGAGTCGTTGACACTGACGAATCCTACACTATTCTGGTCAAGGTATTCAAGCGTCTTCAGGAGATCGGATAAGGAACGGGCAAATCTGTCTATCTTTGCAACAATGACGACCTTCGGCTTGGCATCAAGAGATTTCAGCATCCTTTCGAAATCTGGTCTCTGAGTGTTCTTCCCGGACTTTGCCCGGTCTTCGAAGAACTCCAGTTCATAGCCCTTGGATTTCGCGTACTGAATGATTACATCCTTCTGTCTCTCGTTGGAGCTCTGTCTTACCTCTTCTTTGGTACTTGCCCTGACATAGGCAAAGGCGAGCGTCATTAAAATCAGAGTATTTAGTGATGCATATGTTATTAAAGTCCAGTGTTTAGTGGCGTTACTAAAATTACAAGTTTAGTGACAGGGAAAGAATTCAGCAGGTGTAGTTGACGTATATTTCTACATTAAGTGAGCCTGAATATGGATGATAGGGAGCGACTATCGTTACTATGTAATCTGTTGGCGTGTAGGGAAGAAATGTAAGGGGTAGGTTATGAATTTGATAGACAAATCCTGGAGTTAAAGAATAGGCTTTTGTGATTGTCAAGGAGCAATTGATGTTAGATGTGAATGGAAAAGTTCCGTTAAAAGAAGAGCCGACAATCATAGTATAGTTCAAAGGCACATCATAAGTCCAGTTAGCCCCAGTCTGGGAATCATAATAATGATAGTCTATGCTGTTGACATTAACGTTTGTGGCAGGAGAACTATTTGAGAGCAGGAACCTGACAACATAGAAGCCAATAAGGAAGAATATTACTCCAGTGATAATGCGCGTCAACCACGGAATCGTTTTTGGAGGCGCTTTCGTTTTCTGAAGATCTGAAATTTTAGGATCTTTCTCCACTTTTATATCTCTATTGGAATTTATGGTTTCCATGAAACTCACATTTTCGTTTATGTGTTTTTTGTTCGCAGTTAACCTTCACTTGGTTAACCTTTTCCTGATCTCGGTTTCCACGCTCTCCATGTCTTTGCCTTTCTCCCGTTCTATTCGATCAAGGTCAGAACGCCATTTCTTGATCAGGTCGTCAGACCCAAAGTACTTTGAATATCTTTTATAGGTTTCGTATTGTCTTTCCGTTACCTTGAAACCCACTGTCTTTGTGTATCTTTCTGGTCCTTCGTTTATTTCATTGCCAGAGCGCGAATTCTGTGATATTAGGCTATCCAAACCTCTCTTCTTGATATCTGTCATCATTTCACCTTTAGTATTCTTCCAATTTCCTTTGCAAGCGCAATATACGATTTGGATGCAGGTGCGGTTTTCCGGTATCTTACCACGGGAGAACCTGCCATTGTGGAATCCGTTATGGTCACATTCCTTGGTATAACTGTCTTAAGGAGGCTCTTTGAGTAGTGCTTCCTGACATCCTCAAGAACCTCTTTGGATGACCTTGTCCTGGAATTGAACATCGTTATGACCATTCCAAGCAGCTTCAGATTCTTTGAGAGCCTTGAGTTCACGAGTTCTATGACTCTCATGAGTTGTGTCAAGCCTTCTAAAGCGAAGAACTCGGCCTGCACAGGTATAAGTACGTAATCGGATGCCACCAGTGAATTGATTGTAAAAATTCCCAGACTGGGCGGAGTGTCAATGATCACAAAGTCATATTTCCTGGCTATTCTCTTGAGCTCATTATCCAGGATGTACTCACGGCCAATCTTTCCTGTTAGCTCAACTTCGGCTCCTGCAAGATCGATGGTGCTTGGTACTATGTCGATTCCATCCTTTCGGATGATTGCCTCCTCGATCCTGCCGTCAAGCATTACGTCGTATATTGTGTGCTTCTGGTCTGCTTTGTTAATGCCAAAATGAGTTGTGAGGTTTCCCTGCGGGTCAATATCAACAAGGAGAACTTTGTGCTTTTCTGACAGTAATGCTCCCAGGTTAGCTGTAGTTGTTGTCTTTCCGCAGCCTCCTTTCTGGTTGGCGATGGAGATGATCATCCATTGGATTTGGAAGGAAAGAGTTATAAGTTTATGGTTAACCTGTGGGGATTAACGGTTAGCAGTTAACCCTTCTAGAAAGCTAGTATTATATTTTTTGCGTACACTCTATATTAGAAATGGTGACTGAGAGTGCAAGAACTAGAAAGGTTTGAGAAACGGCACCCATTGAAAGTGTTTGTGATATTGCTTTTCGTTGCAATTATAGTAGTCATAGTAGGATACTTTCTGGGCTTCTTTAAGGGTGTCTGAAATAATTATTCACGTAAAATTTTCTCAGTCTCTATGAGCATCTCTCTTAACGAGTCCATAGTTATAACCGTGACTCTCTCACCAAGCCCCTGGTATTTGTCTATAAGCTCTTTGTTTGGAACGATTATTATCACTCTCAGGTTCGTGCCTGCAATTCTTTCCTTTAGGTCTTCCATGCTGTGCTTCAGGCCTGTTTCGATCTCTACCATGAAGAAATCGGTCTCTATATCAAATGCCCCTCTCTCACCTGTGGTCGATATCCTGTTTATGGATGCGCCAAGTTCCGTAAGAATGTCTACTGCCTGGGATTGCATCCCTGTGTGCAGGTTTGAGAGATTTGGGCTCCTGGAATAATACATCACAATAGGCTTTCCATCCCTGAGATATTTCACCCTGCCAACCTCGTTGTTGTTTTTCAACTCTTCCAATACCGACTTTATCCTCAGCTTTGCCTGATCCTTGTCTATCCCATATTTTGCAGATACCTCCTTTCCCATCTCTGTTGCGTATGACATTCTCTCTCCGAGGATGAGAAGAACCTCCTCCTTAAAGTTGATATCCTTCCCTCTCCCTCCAGCTTCCTCTTCCATCCCTGCTTCCTTTACCGCTGCAAGAATCCTTGGCGACTCTTTGTATTCGCTGCCGTCGGGTATGTATGTCATTATGGGTGTGAATGCCTGGCTCTCAGGAAATTCGATGTCCGTGAACTGCCTGGGCTGCAGCACGGAAACGGAATATCTCACGAGCTGGTTATAGGAGAGCATCTGCAGATCAGCGTCTCCCAGCCTGAATGAGAACTTTGTGCCAAAGTTTGCCCTCATTTCCGGTAGTATGTCGATGAGGTTCTGCGTTATGATCCAGAGCATTCCCTTGTCTCTTATCTCACGGCTCATCACGTCAAGTATGGTGTGATATGATTTCGTGAGCCTGTGGGCTTCATCTATGCAGATGAGCACTTCCTTTCTCGCCTTAGATTCCATCTCCCTGTATATCTGCCTGAGCATGAGCTCGGCATAGAAATTCTGAGCCTGCTTTGTCGGCAATGTTGAAAAGTCAAACACAGTGCTCTCGTTCGCAAGTTCGATATTTCCCATATCCTCCACTATAAGAGATTTGACGTTCTGCTCTATCGCGTTGAGCGTCTCGACCTGGTTCTTCGATGCCGATCTCCTCTTTTCTCCAATGGTTTTCATAAAGCTTTTCCAGTCGCTGCTTTGTGAGGCAATCTCCTGCAGGAACGCCGGCGTTTGCTGCAGTTGAATGCCTGAGCTTACCTTCTCGCCGAAGAATGCCGTCATATATGATTCCGAGAAGGCATTTATGTCCCTGAACGGATTGGGGAGGCACTGCTTTGCTTCTATCACTGGAATTCCCAGCTGAACCTCATGGTCATCGGGCTTGAAGGAGAATATTATCCTCTGCTTTTCCTCAAATCTGCGCAACAGGTGCATTGTCAGGTAACTCTTTCCCTGACCTGACACACCCGTTATGGATACATTGCGGTTTCCCTTGTGCTCAATGTAGTCCCTGAGATTCGTCGCTTTAGGAGAGCATTCCTCTCTCCTGAACTTTCCTCTTTCGACATCGGGTATGACGTTGTAGGCAAGCGTCGTATGACCGGCAAACCTTCTTAGTCTCCTTGAGAGGTCATAGAAGAGCCTCTGCTCATTCCTCAGCGGTAGCTCTATGAATGGCTTTGATAACACGCGCCTTGCGTTTATGAGCTCCGAAAAGCCATATTCTCTCATAAGCGTATCTTGGCTTTCCAAATATTTATTCATATCCCGCTACCTTCTTATTGCGTATCGTCGGTGGAGGTTGAGTGTTACTGTGTAGTGTTCCACTTTTACTGTGTGTGTTTCTATCAGGTATACGAGTATTATGACACCGATAACGACAGCGAGAATTATACTGTATTCGAGACCGAGGGTAAGGTAGATAAGATACGCCGGAACGCCAAATATTAAGGCAAAAATGAAGACATATACGAGAAGAATGAGAGCGCAGTACAACAGGACAAGAGCTCCAACGAATGCCAGCAGAAACCCCACAACTCCGATTGTCTCGTAGAATGTGTTGCCGGACATCGTCATGGCAAAGAGGAAGGACCAGAAACTCTGCCATACCAAGCCGGTTAAGAACATCGCCACCGAAGCAATCAGGAATCCAAAGGTCAGTGCATCTTCGTCCATGATTACCTCTGTACCCTGAATCTCCTGTTCGGAGTCAGTGTTGCGGATATCGAGGCCTCCTCACGCTTGAATATCAGGCCTCTCCTCGTTATGACGAGGTCCATCCTCATTACCGGATTGCTCTCATACTCGACATAGCTTATGTCTGGATTCCGCTCCATGAACTCCCGAATGGCTGCGATCTGCCTTCTGTCCTCAAGCTCGTACTGGTTAACCGTTTTCTCGATAACCGTTTCCTGAAGCCTCTCTATGGTGCCTTTTCTTTCTGGCTTCGCTGCATCGTATCTTACTATTTCGGGCTGGGAACCCTCAAAATATTCAGGGTCACCGCTGTTCACAACAACTCTTCTCATTCTATTCATTTTCTTTCTCTCCACGGAAGAAAGCCAGCCAGGTCTGGGCCTTTGCCAAGAACTCTGTCGATGTTAGACTATCCGGCTCGGAAGATAGTATCCTTGACAACGGATGCGACGGAAATTTACCTAAGAATCCTGTCTTGAGCTTCGAAATGTCTATCTTCGTGGCTTCTTCCATATGTTATGAATGCTTTCTTGGTAATACGTCGATTTACAGGAGATTACGACGGTTGCTGGCCGTATCGTACAATTTTGCAAAGTCTTCCATCGTGTCTGGATTAATCGCATCGATCTCGTCACGATAAGTGTTACCGCAGTCGCATACAAAATCAATAAGGATATGGTCCAGTATAATGTCTATGTGAAGATCGTCCCTGACCTTGTATCTTGAAGCCTTTTTTGAGGATTTGGATATCGTAAGAGTGCCTCCGTTTCTGCATTTTGGGCATTTGGTTTCATTTTCCCTGGGCTCGTAGTGAAATAAGAAGTAGAAATAACCCTTTCCAATGAGCTCCCAGAAAAGCATTGGATCGCTCTTTATCATTGAGGCATAGATCTGCTCAGGCTTCGTTCGGAGTTCAACCCTTCTTTTGTCCTTATCGTCCTGTATCTTTTCGATAAAATTGAGGGATTTAAGGTACTCAATTGACCTGTCTGTTCTTTCGTGCTTGAGCGTGTTTGTGGATTTCACCTCATCTTTCTTTTTGCCTGAAAGCTCGATGTATACGTCCGTGGTAAATGTTCTCCCAAGACTCCTTTCCCTGTCCTGTATGATCCTCAGTATTCTCTCGGCATACTTATCTTGAGGCAGCTTGTAGTCTATAGGTGTATCAAGGAGCACGCTATTAGAATGGCAGTTTCATTATAGCCTTTCCGTTTGGGAGAACCGCCTGGAATTCATATCCCTCACCAAGGAGCTTCTCTATCTCGTTCATCGGAACGAGCTTCTGCTTCGAGCCGTTGCTTATCATCGCACCTGCAACCTTGTCCCTCAGAAGCTTCTGGAAATCGTCTGTGTTTATATTGGCAATGTCCATCTTATCGATTTCGTCCTGCCTGTACCCCACAGCAGAAAGAAGCTGCTGCTGCAGGTAGAGTTTCGCATTATCTTCGGATACGTCGCTCATTCTCGTCTCCATATATTTGAGGCACTTCTGGTACGACTGCCTCATCTCTTCGATCATATCGGGAGACAGTCTTTTGTTTGTGCTGTATCTCGCCTCAATATCACCCTTGTGGCCCATTATGAACTGCCTCCAGGGATGCGATATCAGGCCCTTGGATTCTGCAATATCAAGTGCAGTTGAGAAGTATGCCCTGAGCACGTATGGCCTCATCTTCAGTCCTGCCTGTTCTATCGCTTCCCTTATGTCCCTTGTAACCAGAGTCGTCCGTAGGAAGTTGTTCTTCTTTACGCCTCTCACATCGAACTGCAACAATGGGGAATCATAGGTCAGTTCTTCCCCCTGCTTCCTTCTCTCCTCTAGATACTCCTTGATGTATGTTGTTCCTTCCTCACCTATGAAGCTGAAATATTGATGCCTTGCCTTGCTCAGCTTGTTTTTGACCATAACCATTGATGGTGTCTTATCGAACTGGATTTCATCCGATATTCTAAGATCTTTGATGTCGCCGAGCCTGAGACCATCGGTTCCTTCGTAATCTCCAAGAGATTCCGGTCTGAGGCCTGAAAAGGCCATTATGGCGATAGCTACCCTGCCTCTTGAGGTTGCTTTTCTAAGTATTCTGGCTAGCTCCTCCTTGCTTGGTACTCTTTCATTTGCAATGGTAGGCGTTTCGTTCTCTCCGGATATGTTAACAGTTAACTGCAAACGGATATCGTTAAACTTCAGCCAGGAAAGAATCACTTTTTTGAATCTCGCTATGTACGATCCTGCCTTGCCCTCCCTTTCAAGCTTCCTCACAAAGTCCTGGAATTCGTATCTGAATTCCTTCTCGTTTTCTCTTGCTTTGTTCAGGATGCCTTTCGGTGTTGTTCCAACCAGCTCACAATAGTGGCCAAGATTTCTCAGGGCTACCGTTGCCGTCAATACAGACTTTGCCCTGAGGTTCTCATACCACCTTCGCACATCCTCGTCGAGAAGTAGTTCCTGATACTTCGACTGCATGGTCATGAGAAGATAACGAGTGCCGAGATAAATAGTATTCGATTAATAGATTAAATGGACCGGTCGGGATTTGAACCCGAGACCTCTTGCTTGCGAAGCAAGCGATCTTCCGCTGATCTACCGGCCCAAGGGTGACTAATCACAGCGTTATT
>JAJYZI010000074.1 GCA_021800105.1 Thermoplasmata archaeon | reverse complement strand
CAACTTATCACTGTGACGAGCACCAGTTCAAGGCTTCTGATGCTGCTCACGTTGAAGAGCACATGAAATTGCATGGCAAGACTGCCGGTAATTTCTGGAAGAGAGTACACCACCACGAACGACAGTTAACGGTATTCCATTGCGACCATCATGATTTCCAGTCCTATGATCCGCTAGAGATAGAAGAACACGAGAAGCTACATGCCCTTCTACCAGGAGGGTGGGGACTTACATGATTTTCGTCTTGAAGAAAATCAATCATACGGATGGGAACAAATCTTAACTTTTGTGCTGGAACTCTTAATTTGTTCGTGTCAAGAAGTTAATTCAATACATGGCGTTAATAAAGTAAGAATAGAGCCACTGGAGGGATTTGAACAAGCTACACGCGACCACATAACACTGGATCGCCTACAGGCTTTCCTGAACTAAGAATCTTTAAATTTTGGTAAGGAGCGATATCCTTCATTGGAGAAGAATACAGGAATATGGGTAATCGAATGACGTTTTCGCCAATGGAATCTGAAAGTGAGACTATATGGAGGATAGTCGAATACATGACTGCAGTGAATAAACGGGACTATACGAATTGATAGAAAAGTGAACTCAAAAGCTTTCAAAATTGGCCCTTTAACGTACATAAATTACTTTCAGTAAGGGAAGCAAATGGCTGAGTTTGAATCAACCACATTGATGTAAAATACTTTGAGCAAACAACCCATTTAATGAATCATGCGCAATACATTACTTTGATTCCTGCGGCACGGTATATCTCTGATTTGTAAATTTCGAATTCCCTGTCTCTAGTTATCAATTCAATATCCGCTTTTGTTGACTCCATCATTGCGTGCGCGTAAGAGAGGTGAAGTAAATCCAGTGTCCTCATTGGAATATCTCTTGAGAGTTCAACAGCGAACGACATGATGTTGCCGTAATTCCCAGTAGGCATTTCAACCTGAGTCTGTTGCACTGGAAGAAACAGAAGATCAAACTTCTTGAGAATATATAGAATCACGGCGTATGAACTGGATGCTCTGTCTCCAGAAAGTTCATCCATGAGAGTCACAAAATTCTTATTTCTTGACAGAACGGAGCTTAGTTCAGTGATCACTAGCTCTGAAACTACCTTTCCCCGCTTCTGGAGCACTTCGACCGAACTAAGGGTGGATGGATCCGCCGGATCAAGGGCAGAGGCAATTACGCTCGTGTCAATATATTTCAATTGAATCTGTCCCTGTTAACCAGAAGATCTTTGAGGCTCCCTGACAATTCGATAGGTGGTCTTCCAGTAGTTTTCTCCATAGACTTCAGTCTCTCAACTTTCTCGGAGACCTCTGGAAATTTTGCAGCAGCAGTTATTCCCGCTGACAAAATATACCTGAGTGCATCACTCTTTGTCCTGAAAAGACCTGATCTAAGCATTCGATTGACGAACTTGGAGGTCTCTTCATCAATTCTGATCTGGATTGTCTCTTTTGCCATTACAATTACGTAATTGTAATGTTGTTAATTAAGTATTTCGGTTTTGGGTAATTCACTGCTGGCGAACTCTGGTTAAAAATAACAATGTCATTGCATTCTATGAAGAGAGATGAGATAAGGAATCCACTAAAGGGATTTGAGTCCCCGACCTGCTGATTACGAATTACAAACATATGCGTCTTTAGAGAAGAAAAATTGATTTATTTGGAGATTCACTATTTCCTGAAAGGCTCAGATTCAGGATTTAGTGATAATACATCAAGTTACTCGAGCTGAAGTTTCATATGATTATCATGTCAAGGTCAGTTACTTTTGCAATCTGTATAAAATCTCGATCAAGTGTAGCTATTTTATCTGTTCCCGTTTCGATCGCTATGCCAGCTATCAGGGTATCAAGTGCATTAATTGGAAGACCAAGCTTAAACAGACTTCCCATGATGCGAGATGCCTTTTCCGCAGAATTCTGATCAAGTGGAAATACAATACATTGTCTAAGAAAAGCCCTAATATTTCTCTCCTCAACTTTCATTCCCCTGTGATATACTGGGGTAAGTAGTTCATATTGAGAAATTACTGTAGTGTATACGCTCTCTCGATTACTCTCTATTCCCTCCACAATTGACTTGGTTTTCACTCCACCTTTTAGGAAATCTATTATGGCTGAAGTGTCGAAAAGGATCATACTCTAATCTGGGCTCCATTTCTAATTGCCTTTAAGTCGGTCTCAATCAGGTCCATGGCCTCAGATCCGGATAATGAGCTCCAAAGAGGCAAGAGACTTCCTTTCCTTTCCAGCAACTCTTCTATTGCATCACTAAAGCTCTCGTCTGGCCCTTTTACCTCTTTCAATCTTTTGTATACATCTTCTCTGAGTGCAATGTTTTTAGTGGACATATGTAGATACACATACATATCTACATTCTATAAATTTTTGCTGCCTTCTCCCTGATTTTGAATCGACATTGATTTCATTTGTTTCAGTAACTAGCATAAAGTGCTCCCTAGGTTTGGAATGTCCTTAAATGAATTCAAATTCCATGAAAGGATAAGGGATAATGCCGTATCACAGAGGTTGAGCAGATGCGGTATCATAGTAATGACGTTCACCGGTGACAATAATGCGTAGTATATCCTTTCAGGATATCGCAGGAGAGATGCTGTATAGAAGCTCTTCATGTCATCCAAGATATTTACAGGAGGGGAACCGGTAAGGGTTCACCGCATGGAGGAAATCAATCATCTCAGTCTATTAACTCTACTTTCTGTAAGATAAGCCACTGGAGGGATTTGAACCCCCGACCTGCTGATTACGAATCAGCTGCTCTCCCTGCTGAGCTACAGTGGCAAGTTTCACGGTTTGTAGATGGCGACACCCGATGGTGGCTTGGGGTAAAAGTATGTTGATTTCTGGCTCAGAAGATGTCCAGCTGAGACAACTTCTGTAAATGTCTTCTTGTCCCAATCAGGCATCAGTATAACCATTCCTGCTCTCCTGTCATTGACCATGTTTATCGCGTAATCTATGTCATGCGAGTAAATTATGCCAGTCTCGATCTGCCGGGCATCCATTCCTATTATTGTCTCAAGTATTGCTTTCTTAACAAAAAGGCCGGGATCGTGAATATATTCTCCGTGCTCCGCAAGAAAATCTTTTTTCGGTGCAATTGAATATAACCTTCCGTTGATGTATATGGAGAGGCCCTTTTCCGGATCAAAAGCTGTCACTTCCTGAGTGTTGAAGACCTTGCTCAGGGAGTTGAGAAAACTATCTGCCGTTATGTTGGCTTTAACGATCCTGTGGATGCCAGAAATATACAGTGCAGGATCTTCTGACGAAGCAATGTATGCCATGGCATAATCCCAACCTCCGTGGTCTGTTGCAGCAATCTCCTTTATGGCCGCCAATCTGTGATGCCCGTCAGCAACAATAGCGACTTGTTTTTTAACACTCTCTGAGAGATTCTTTATGTCCTTCTCGTCTTCTATCACGAAGATTGTATTCTCAACATCTTCCGGCTGATTGAAAGCCTGTACCTTTCTTGCCCTCTTAAATGAAGCCAGCATTGCATTCAAAAAGGCATTTCCAGGAGAAACTAAGAAAATTGGCTCGGGTATAAGACCCAGCCCTCTCATAACTTCCTCCCTGTTTTTTCTCGGGCCTTCGAATGTCATTTCATGTGGTTTAATAGAGCCATCATCAGGGTAAACGCGTGCAAGGGCAATTATCCCGAAACGTTCTTTTTCCTTCCCATTCCGAGTGAATTTCTGTCTCAATAGAATGATAGAATCATTCTCCAGCCGGGATATTATTCCGTGTTCTGCCCAAGATTTGAATGCCCTGGCGGATTCATTTATGGATCCAGGGCCGTGTGGAAGCGTTATATGTGTAATATTATATTCATGCTTTTTCAGAACCAGTTCTTCTTCAGGTGAAATTGTGTCGAACGGAGGTGACCAGAAGTCTTTAACGTTGCTCGAAAATGTATATGGCCTGAATCCTCTTAATTCCACAATCTCACCTCAACACGCTTTCAATCGCCTTGATGTCTTCAGAATATCCTTCTTCTCCCTTTGGAGTTTCCAATACCATTGGAGTATCTCTGAAACGTTTGTCATTTACGAAATTCTTGATCCCATCAAGTCCAAGTAGCCCTTTACCTATCTGCTCATGGCGGTCCAGCCTGCTCCCCTTTTCCTTTTTCGAGTCATTAAGATGGAATCCCAGCAGATACTTCATGCCAACCTCAGAACTGAAACGGTCCATGGTTTCGGCATAACCTTCCGGTGTTTTCACGTCATATCCAGCAGCAAAAACATGGCAAGTGTCGATGCATACCCCTATCATATCCTTTTTACTTATGCCATCTATGATTTCGGAAAGCTGCCTGAATTGGTAGCCTATCGCTGATCCCTGCCCTGCCGCATTTTCAATTAGAACCTTTGTGAACCGTGACTCCGAGAGCGTTGAATTAAGTATTTCAGATATCTGAGTTATCGCTGCTTTCTCTGTTGTGTCCTTCTGTGACCCGGGATGAAGGATAACATAATCAATTCCGAGGGCGTTTGCCCTGCTCAATTCCAGATGCATGGCGTCTATGACCTTTACCCTCATATCTTCATTCGGCGATCCAAGGTTCAGGAGATACGAAGCGTGCGACATGGTCTTTCGAAGCCCGACCCTGGTGTATTCTGATTTGAATGCGGTTACCTCCTGATCCGCAAGAGGCTTTGCATTCCATTGCATCTGGTTCTTTGAGAATATCTGCATTGTCCTGAAGCCAAAAACTGCAGCTCTTGCAGGAGCGTTTGATATTCCTCCGGATGTTGATATGTGCCCTC
>JAJYZI010000073.1 GCA_021800105.1 Thermoplasmata archaeon | reverse complement strand
CAACCAACCAGATGCATGAAGCTTCCGTCAACTCACCACAATATCCTGCCTGGCTGGAGAACAAATATTCCAGCATTGAAAGGCTTATAGACAATGATTTTCCCGTCGATGCCCTCATGTCAAGGGCGGAGGAGGAAATGCTGAATCTGAACTCACTCCTGATGTCGGTTGGCAAAATACTGCAAACAGAAGATTCGTTGGCCCTGATTGAGAGAATTGTTTCCTTCAGGAAGAAAAATCCAGGTCTCTATTTTACTACCGACACTGGACCAAGCGTCCTGGTCATGTCGCGTGACAGAAAATTACTCGAGGAATTCCTGGATAGTGAAAGCGATTACTATATCCGGGGTAGGATAATGGACAAGAATGTCCAGCACAATTCTGATCCTTTCAAGGAACGGGCGAGAGGTTTCTTCTCTGATTTCATGAATCTGAGCATATGAATATACCGGAACTTTACTCCGAGATACCTAGGCTCACAGCTACTGAACTACATGTGGCCGAAAGGGTTGCCGGGCTTGAGCATGTTTATGATTTCCTTCCGGGAGGCGATTCAGGCAAATCCCTGCTATCTTGGTCCAAAATGTCACGTGCAGTTCTTGCAAGGGACAGCTACTCCTGCAGGATATGTGGGAAATCGTCTCTAAAGTCTTTTACCACATCCTCGAACACGAGAAATGTTCACTTTGATGTACAGGTCCATCACATCGTGCCAAGGAAGGAATCTGGATCCGACAGCTTCCTGAACCTGATAACACTGTGCGAATCATGCCATCACAAAACATACAAGAACGGATATGCAGGACTGCCAAAGAGCGAGAGATCACTTGAGGACTTTTCCACAAAAATGAGCTTTGGGGTGCCTGAAGACTATGCTATTAAGAGCAATAACAGTACAAGATGCAGACTAATAGATTATGCTAGGTCTTACATGCAGGCATCCGGCACGTACGAGATCATCGGGATGGAAGGTTCCCTGCTTGATATTCCATCCATTTCTATAGAAATGAGCAAGATATCTGAATTTACCGGTTATTTTGAAAAAGTGTATGGCGCCAACTCTTACATCAAGGTCAAAGCCATAGGCACAAGATCAGGTTTAGTGAGAATATTCATTGACTCTGAAGGCAAGCCGATCCTCTGACATCGTCTGCTCATAAGATAATATGTTCAGTATCAACGTTTCTGCCGGTTACACCCAGATCATTTATGTTGATCTTATCGCCTGAATACAGTAGCGCAACATCCTTTCCTTCAGTCAAAGCCGCGGTTACCCTTCCAATGGCGTCTCCTTTCAGGATCCCGCTCCCGCTTGTTCCGGTAACGACAATAGCATTCATAGTCTTGAAAATATATGGATTCTTGTCAATCGTATTGTAGGAGTAGTAACCCGCCCATTTTGATGTTACTTTTGAGTCTTTCAGTTGCGGAAAATATGCTGAAAGCACTGGATATACACCGGATTCATAGAAATCCTGCTCAGCCTCTGGATCCTCCACAAAAGAGAAGTCCCTTCCAATGTCATCTGACACACCTATCCAGAGGGATCGCTCTTTCAATGCTGGCCTGAGATATATACCATGCGAGGGTAGGATCGTGAATGGCAAAATGCCATATCTGGAGAACGAATCTGTGAAAAGCAGCTTTTCCACAGAAGGACCAGAAATCTGGAATATCTGCCTTTTCTTGGGTCTCTGGTGACTGTCAATGCCAACGGGATCCAGAAGGTAGTTTGCCCAGGTATCGGTGGCTATCACGTACTTGTCTGCCGAGATCTGTCCACTAGTTGTTTCGAGCGGTCCGATGAACTTTTCCTGCCAGAGGAAAGGTTCTCCGGGAAAGTCCAGTTTCTTTACTGGGTCAAGAGAAAGCTTTTGAACGCTTGTTCCAAAGGAGAAATTCACGTCCATTTCCATTAGTGCATTATAGTAAAAGTCACATATCAGATCCGGTTCAACAATTCCGCAGTTACCTCCAAAAATGCCAAACTCTGCAGGATCCAGGGAGAGCATTTCGGCACTTTCTTGATCCAGATCGGCAATAGACAAGGATTTCCGGAGCTCATCCTTTTCTATTCTCCTCGTTCCAGGAATATTCTTTATGTTGCTTTCAAGCGTTCTGCCTCTTTCATTGTTTGCAGCAAGAAAAAGATAGCCGACAAACTTCATGCCAAGTTCATGGTGCATCTCCTCCTGGATGTATTTATAGAACGATATGGTAGAAGAGGAAAGAAGGTGGTTTATCCTTGAAGAAAACATGTCCCTGAAACCAGCTGCGCTCCTTCCAGTATTACCTTGACCATAACCTTGTGCCTTATCAACAATGAGCATATCGAGATCTCGATTATGCTGTTTTAGGTGATAAGCAGTTGAAAGGCCGGAAATACCGGCTCCAACTACAATAACGTCATGCTTTTCCATGCCTTGAGGATTTCAAGAATGTATAAAAGTAGATTTCCTAAAACTATTATAAAGAAAGTTGCATTCTCATAAAATAAAAAGAGCGCCAGGATGATAACAGCAGAGAACCTCACCAAAATCTATGGCAGGAATCTAGAGCCTGCATTGAAGAGTGCTAGCTTTGAGATAAACGACGGGGAGATCGTCGGCTTTGCGGGCCTGAATGGTGCTGGCAAGACAACTACACTACGGATTATATCAGGAATAATAGTTCCATCTTCAGGCATCGTGAAGGTAGACGGCAAGGACATCGTCAAGGAGAAAATAGCGGCTTCGAGGAACTTGGCAATAGTTCCTGAACTTCCAAACTTTGACATCACGCAGAAGGCAATTCCTCTCTTGCAGTATTATGCCGGTTTTTATGGAATGGATAAGAAGGATGCTGATCGTAGGATAGAGACGCTGCTGAAGACTTTTGATATCTGGGACGCAAGAAACAAGAAATTGCGCACTTATTCGCAGGGAATGAAAAAGCGATTCTCTATCGTTTCTGCCCTTCTTTCCGATCCGAAGAACATACTATACGACGAAACACTTAACGGTCTAGACCCGGAGGGAGTAAGGAGTATGAGGATGCTTATGCTCGACCAGAAAAAACAGGGAAAAGCGGTTTTCCTATCTTCACATATTCTATCGGAACTCCAGAACATCGCTGATCGTGTGATGATAATAAAGAAAGGATCAATAATCAAGATACTTGAAAGATCTGAACTTCCATCTCTGGGAGCAAGTTCTGTCAGGATCGTTGTTTCTAATCCAGATTCTAAAATGATTGAAATTCTCCATCAGTATGGAAACGTCGAACAAACCGGCAATGAATTTCTTATAAGCGACCTTAAGGTCTCATATGAGAAGGCTGGTCTCTTGAACGGCGACCTTGCAAGAGCGGGATACATTGTAACAAAATTTGACATATCTGGAGAAGGGCTTGAAAATTATTTCCTTTCACTGGTAGGTGGTTCTGGTGCGTGAAGTTAAAAGCAGCCCTCTGGGCCGAGCATTCTTTTTCGACTTTCGTAAAACAGTAACCGGGAAATTCAGCATTGCTATGATTATTGTTATCATACTGTTTTCTGTTATTGTAGGGCTAGTCTTTGGTTCCTTATCCGGTTCAAGTTCAAACAACACACTGAATTCCATTGGATATTATCAAAACAATTCATTACATATTGCTGTATTAGCAACAGATCAATATGGAAATACAATTTCCGGTATACCAATCAGCGTAGGTTATAATGGGAACTATTTCAACGGTACTTCGAACTCGAAGGGCTTTTTCAACGCAACTATACCTGTAACACTTAACCAGACTCTTTTGACCACGCAAGGATTTGAGTATTTCTTTTATAATTATTCCATAAACTCGTTAACCTCTGGATTTCTATCATTTGGAACCGTGTATTATTCCAACTCGAGTAATCCGAAGCTCAGCTCTTTCAATTTCAACATCGTAAATATCTGGAGTGTAGCACAGAAGTCAAGCAGCACTAACAGGTCTATTGCAATCTTCTATGTCGGGCCCAATGGAACAAAAGCACCCTCATTGACCATATACGCAAATCCTTATTCCGGTAGTGGTCCAATAAATTTACCGGTTCCAGGAACAAACATATCGACGAAAGGATTGATCGAGATTGGCACGTACGCGAACTTTTCTTACATCGTAGTACCTGCAAACGTAGGCACTCACAATGGAACAGGGACTTTCGTCTTGTACCTTGTAAATTCAACAGGCACTGTTTATCAATCGACCGTGGTATATCTCTACTTAAATGTAAGCACATCGCAGGTGACTAGCGTCTTCATAGCGGTTATATCTGAACTCTTCGCTTTCCTGATACCTTTGCTTGCTATATTCTCCGCTTATCTTTACTACGCGAAGGATAAAACTAACGGCACGATGGAATCAATCCTGTCTAGACCTGTAACCAGAGGTAGGTTGATAACATCCCGTTTTCTTTCAAATGTCGTTGTTTCGCTTATCGCATTAGCGGCTGGAATTGCAACCATAGATGTACTAAGTTCAAGATATACCGGAGTATTCCTGCCCGAATACCAGGTACTTGACATAATATGGGCGTATTTTGTAATAGCAACCGCATTCATCGGACTTGTTTACCTTATAGCACAACTAACGAAATCGACGGGCTTGGTGCTTGGGATATCAATAGTTTTCTATATCATTCTTGTTTTGTTCTGGTCCACGCTTTCCTCCTTATTGCTTCCACTTGCGCTTGGCCTTGTTCCTGGCACAATACCTTACTCTCATGCTTACATCATCATCAACTCTTTTTCTCCGATCGGATACGCAAACCTTGTCACCACCTACCTTGAGAACAATATAGTTGGCATAAACTTCTCCAGC
>JAJYZI010000072.1 GCA_021800105.1 Thermoplasmata archaeon | reverse complement strand
CCAGGATGCAATAGCGATCAACCCGAATAACGCATCATACCATTACAACGCAGGAAAGGCAATGCAGGATCGTGGCAAGTTCGATCAGGCACTGGAGGAATACGAGAAGGCAATAAAGCTGGATCCTGATAACGCAGAATATCATTTCTCACAGGCATCTTCTCTTCTGAAGCAGAGAAAGACAAAGGATGCAATGAAGAAGCTTGATGATGCGATAGCACTCGATTCAAGCAATGCAGCGTATCACTATGAAAAGGCCACTGCTCTCCTCAGGCAGAGGCAGTATGACGAGAGTCTCAAGGAATTCGACGCCGCCATCTTGCTTGACAGCAAGAACTCAAAGTATCACAGGGAAAAAGCAGCCGCGTATTCTGAAATGGAAATGTTCGATCAGGCACTTGTGGAATTTGACAAGGCAATAGATATCGAGCCAGAGATAGTTGATTACCGCCGGGACAAGGCAAGCCTTCTCCTGGAACTTTCAAGGCATGAAGAAGCTGTAAAAACTATCGAGGACTTACTGAAAATAAAGAGCGGCTATCCAGATATATGGGTCACTTACGCGGAAGCGCTTACTTACGCGAGAGGCCAGAAGGATGGCATTGAGGGTCTATACAAGGGAATACGAGGAAAAAGTGTCACACCAAAGCAGCTGTGCGAGGCCGTATCAGATCAGCTGAAGAAGGAGTCCCCACAATCAGTGAAGCAGATGTTTATCCAGTACTACAGGGAAAACTGTGACAAGAAATAATCAACAACTTTCCCTTTTATAATCACCGACAACACTACAAAATTATAAATTATGTCTTAATATGCCCTTACTGCGGGTCCGTAGCTTAGCCAGGTAGAGCGATGGACTCTTAATCCATAGGCCGGGGGTTCGAAGCCCTCCGGACCCGCTTGATATTCGTGTATCTCTGGTGATATTTTAATTATTGGATTTTTTGAGTGTGATGGAATGGAAAAACATTAAACCTCTTCCAGTATTCAATCAGGTGAACTCAAAAAGGGCATCCTTATTTTGGACGCTCATTTTTATTACTTCAATTACTGCCATGGTTTTTATAATTCTCTTTATGATATTTTACACTCCTAATCCGCCACTTTGGATCATTATCTTGTTCTTTTCATTTGAGTTCATTTTCAACATATCGTTCTATTATTTCTGTATGGCATTAAGGAGTTGGCGAAGATCTCGATTCCAGAATGAATGACAACAACTGTGCCACAGGAGTGATTATGTTTAAATTAGTCGGTTGGTGAATTTAATACAGATGGTTGGTTCGAGTCAAACGAAGAACGAATCACTGAATGCCTATACCCTATTTGCGGTTAAGACCTACTTCCCCGCAATATTTGCCAATTCAGAGGCAATCGAAGGAATCATTTCTTGGTGGCATCATCTCAATTCACGCGCTTTGCATAGAAAATCTATACTGTTAATTTGCTGGCTTTATTTCTTGAGTCCGCATCCTGATCTCACTTTTTGCTGCGTTCCAAGCGCTGGCAAAAGTGGATAACAGCGAGTTTACGAGCTGGACGGTTGGCATAAAAGAATATAATGGTTGGTAGATTTCCTTTTATGAGCGAAGTCTTGAACTGCGATATATGCAACGGGAAAGCAGATTTAACCTTCAGAAGAATCGAAGTTTGGAGAAGCGATACATGGCGGCTCACTATGAGTACTTTCTCAGAAGTCAGGGGTTCTGTTATCTTGAGCCGATCAAGCACATTGAGCATGTAACTGAACTTGAAGGCAAGGAGGCAGATGAATTCGGTAAAATTTTAGCTTGTGCATCGAAAGCAATTAAAACGGCAACAGGATCCAAGCTTGTTTACGTATACATATTTGGAGACCACATTCCTCATCTGCATGTGCATCTTGCTCCTCATTTTGACGGTGATAATTATGCGGATGACGTCATAAAAAGGGGCATAAATATCAAAGAAGATGTTATGACAGATGGCGAGCAACGCAAGTTGGGGGGCGAAATCAAACGGCAACTGTGGAGTTTACTTTAACCGGCTGATCTTTTATAATTCATGAGTTAAAGATAGAGAAGTAATGCAAGTTTCAACAGTTACACAACAAATAGAAACTTTCTCGTCCTGTTGTTTGAATCAAGCCGGATTGACTGTAGATTACACTGAAAACAGACTTTACTTATTTAACATTTATTCTGTCTTATAATAGGCTAACGAGCCTCAGAGCCATCAATATATATAATGATAGAAGCTCTACCAGTATCCTTTGGAGATGTTTATACCGTATTCAAGGAATCCTTTAAGAGACACCAGCATTACCGTCCATCCCTCGCAATGTGAATATGAGTCTTCCAGTCCTCTCTCATTCTCCTTATATCCCGAGTGCTTAATCGTAACCATCGTTTCGCTTTCACTCAACTTATCGAATAAAATCTGGACCTTCGATCTATCGCCATCTTCATTGAACCAGTCAAGCTGTATTTCACTGTTCTTTACGAGCTTAGTGACCTTCATCCTCTGAACAAATGAAATATCCGTAAATTTCCAGTCAACAGAGGCTCCAGCAGTCATTGGTCCACTGACGCCCCCTGTAGCAAAATAACTCTCAACCTTTTCTGGGTTCACAATTGCATCGAACACATCATCAACTGGCTTCTTGATCTTAGCGTGAACCTGAACTTCCAACTTCACTCTATATCACCATGATAGCATGAAGAGGATAAATATAAATGTTATGAAATTATAACATGTTAGTGAATTTACAACATGTCGAACGATCTCAATAGAGTTCAAGATGACGGGAAAGTGTTCAAGGCGCTTGCCGATAACAAAAGAAGACTGATTTTAGACCTGCTTAAAATGAGGCCAAGAACCACCGGTGAAATCTGTGCCTACTTTAATGATGTGGATAGATGCACAATAATGATGCATCTTGAAATACTTCGAAGAGCGGAACTCATCATTTCAAAGAAAGAAGGTAGATTTAGATGGAACTATCTCGATGCAATCCCGATCAAGAGGATTCATGACAGATGGATAGGACAATATGCGAATTATGCTGTCGAGATGTTGCAAAGACTAAAAGAGAATGTAGAAGGAACTGAACTTGACAGATCGGAATCTTGATTTGAACCTAAGGAAATGTTTCCTTCTTTGGTGAAACTAGGATCAATTCATAGGCTTTAAGCAGGAATATTATTTCCACACTGTAAGTATCTTCTCCCTGTTGAAGGAATTCCTGCTCAGGAAATATATACCTATGGTTGCAATCAGGAGTCCCAGGGAAATTATCAATATATTTGTACTACCTGAAAGAGAAATGACCTGGACCTCCCCCAGAACGTAAAGGACGAAGAACGGTATGAGTGAGGCTGCCCCTAACTGGTAAGCGGTTTGAACGCTCGTGGCTCTTGAGGAAGCAAGCGTTCCGGAGCTGATTCCATATAGCATTGCCAGCGGCATTCCGATGAATATTAGAATCAAAGAAGTTGTGTTCGGGAAATAATAGTAGCCTATGTACTTGGAAGTTGTAATATCGATCAGTGCATAAAATACAAAAATTCCCGTCCAAACTGTCGCGATAACGGGAATAAAGGATGCAATATATTTCCCGACCAGAATCTCGCTATCAGATGTCGGTGTTGCAAGCAGAGGTTCCAGACTCTTTTCAATTTTTTCTCCAACCAGGTTATATGACGTGATGTAAAGAGGCATTAATGCGGCAATAATCATGAAGAAGAAAGCAAAGGAGCTGAGAAGACCTACAACTGTTGAAGCTGGGATAGATTTTGTGGAAGTTTCATGAAATAGGATAAGTGGGAGTCCAACTGCTACCAGAAGTGGTATGAAAAATGTAAGGACAACAAGAGACCTTCTCTTTCGATATATACGCATATCTTTTTTTGCAACAATCCATGATTTCCAGAGTCTCATCCTATTTCTCCTTCACAAGGTTGAAATATGCGTCTTCAAGCGAACCCTTCAATTCATTTACCGCACGAATCTTTCCACCGGCTGCCGCTATAGCGCTTACAACGAGAGGAGTATCTCTATCCATATCTACAAGATCAATCAGGAGCGTTTCACCATCCTGGGCAACATTACCGAGATTGAGATCCTTCACGGACTGGAGTATCCTGCTGTTTATTTCAGCAAGTGTTATAGATATCCTGTTGCCTGAAAGAGATTTTTCAAGGTTTGCAGGGGTGTCAACCGCAATAAGACGTGTTTTAAGCACACCTATTTTAGTGCAGATTCTCTGCGCCTCGTCCAGGTTGTGCGTGTTAAGCATAATTGTCCTGTTTTCCTTCTTCAACTCAAGAATGAAATCCCTGATCGTCTTCGCTGCTTCCGGATCAAGGTTAGCTGTTGGCTCGTCCATAATCAGTATTTCCGGATCGTGAATTATCGCTCTTGCAACAGCAACCTTCTGTTTCATTCCTTTTGAATATGTGCCGACTGTTTCGTTCCTCTTATCCCACAAACCCAGCATTTTTAGATATTTTTCTATGTTTTCTTTAACTAGTTTTTCTGGTGCCTCATACATTCTGCCGTAGAATTCCAGGTTATCGACTGCGCTGAGTGAATCATAGAGTCCAACATTATCAGGGACAAGGCCAATTAATTTCCTGGCCTTCATGGATCCATCACTGTTTGCAATATCATAGCCGCCAATTGACACGGAACCGCTGGTCGGGGGTATCAGGGAACACAGTATCCTGACGGTGGTTGTTTTTCCCGCACCATTTGGGCCAAGGAGTCCGAACACTTCTCCTTTATCTACATGGAAGGTCAGATCCTCTACAGCTGTATTTTGCTGAAATTTTTTAGTAAGGTTATGGACATCAATAGCAGGACCCAAGCCAACTCCCTCAGTCTTAGAAGGCATAATGGAAGAGATAATAAAG
>JAJYZI010000022.1 GCA_021800105.1 Thermoplasmata archaeon | reverse complement strand
CGACTTTTAAGAAACCTTTTGATCGATCTAAGATTACGAACCTGTTGTTCCATGGATCTTCCACAACTGAACATTTTCCTATCTTAATCTCAAAAGGCTCAACCAATAATTTCCCACCTATCTTCTTAAGCTTCTCCGATGCAGAATCAACAGAATCTACCATGAAGTCTATCTCAGGCTGTTCGAGTTCTTCTGTCACTAGAACCAGTTCATTATCAGAATCCCCTATCTTCAATCCAGCCTCACTATTCCCCACCCTCCAGACCAGTTTCAACCCCAGTTTTTCCCTGTAGAAAATTAATGCTTCATCGAGGTCAGGTACGTGAAATCGAATGCAGTCTATTTTTTGGAACATCGCACAATATGTGCCATATCCTTAAGAATTTTCAGGATCCAATGTATAATTTTTTGCAGGTGGCGTGAGTGGTTGCGCAAGAGTTATATTCTGGTGGATTTCCGCCTGAGTAAACCTATGCAAGTATGATTGGGATGAGTTAGTAAAAGATTCTAGGATGAGATATTATGAGAGAAAACATGGCAGGTATTCGAGCATACGAATGCAATAACAAATTTCGAATCCTTAATAAAAATGGCTCTAGGTTGATCTGAATGGTCTTTTCAAAACTTGAAGATATGATATCGCAAACGTTTTCCTTTCTAAAAACTAATTGCCTATCTCCTTTATCTTGTGTTTTCCTAGCAATCTGCACGCTTCCTTCAATCCTAGACTTGTTGACAGTTTCATATTTCTTACTTTCTGTTCAATCAGAAAGAGACATTAAGAAAAGATTATAACTTGAATTTTTATAGGTGGTGCGAAATGAGTAGGCGAAGTAACAAAAAAGCACAGATCAAGGCACAAAAGATAGAGGAAGAAAAGAAGAATGCACCCCCTTATCCCATTGCTTTGCTTAAGAAACATCTTAAGGTTGTAGCGGTTGTTATAGTGGTTATAGTGATAATAGCAGTCTTTGCTTTTAATCTTGTTCATCTACCAACTTCAAATGGCGGCTACACGCTTCCCTCCAATGTCCCTTTTTCTGATTTCGGAACCTATTACAAAGTGAATTCTTCCGACTACGCGCCATCGAATAGCGTTAACATTTACTTCGTGACCTGGGTAGGCTGCCCCTACGGAGCAGGTAACTCATGGGAACTCTACAACTATCTTAACGGCTTCAGTTCAATACAATCCAGCGTCTCAGGACATTTTTCTGATCCAAATGAAGGAAAACTTGCCAGCGTACCAGGACTCTTGTTCACCAGCAGCCCTATCTCGGTAAAGGGAGTAAACGGTTATTCAATCAATCTTGATTCATATTATATGTACAATGAGTATATGAGTCAGGGGTATAATGCCCCTTATGTCAATATTACAAGCTCCAATGCTATTTCCGTTGCTCTTTCTGAACTTCAGGCAGACAACCTGCCTGTCCCGATCTTTAATATTGTGAAGGCCTTCACTACTATTGTTGATGCTACAAGTTACACAAAACCCTCTGCTTATCTTGGAAATCCCGCACACATAAACACGATAACCATATTTACTGGGCCTAAGGGGACATACATAGTTAATGGAGGAGTGATAGATCCTCAGCCTCTCGAGCAATACACCTATTCTACCCTGTTATCAACTCCTGATGTCTGTGCAGAGGTTTCCAGCGGCACTACACTGGTCTCCAATATTGTAAATTTGATATCCTGATAGCTAGATTTTGCCGTTCTATTACAACTTATATTTTGAAGAATGCAGTTTCTTGCCGCTCTCAGAATAAAAAAGAGCAGTAATTTATACTTAGTAGCTTATAGATTATAGGGGAACCATACGAACGACATTGCTTCCGCGGACTATAACTACACCAAGCTTCTTGTTGACATCCTGGGCCTTTTCCTCAGCATCATCAAGAACCAGGTTCATGTAGTCATCATATCCAACAAGCGACCCTTCAAGCACTCTATTATCCTTTAAAAGCAGTGCAACCTTCTTGTTCAGTGTCTCTTCTAACATCTTAGCCGGCATTATCATTTAGATCATCCTCAGTTATACTCATCTTCGTCAAGCGGTCCATCCCGGCTCATTACAACCTGGATCAGACCACGCAAAATTTCCTTCATGTCCTCGATTTCTTTCTTCATCAGGGAAAGCTCGCTTTTCAGCGTTTCCACCTTGACTTTACTTTCATCTCCACCGGTTTTAAAATTCTTTACCATTTAGATCAATCTTCCCATAATCCTCGGCCATCTTTCTCTGTTCAGTCAAATCGCAATTCTTGCACCAGAGCTTTCCCTTCTCAAGTACCAGATCCTGCCTGCACCTCTGGCACTTTGACAGAAGCACTCCCAGGTCTGGCCCGCTGATGCTAAGATCCATTCCGTACCTAGATAGGAAAAGCTTGCCTCTTATGTAGTCACCTACTCTCACTGGTACAAATCTATCATCTCTTCTGCTCTCTATTTTGAGGGTTGATTCAAGTTTTGTCGGGATAAGTTCCTTTGAGTGTCTGCTCTTGAAAGCACCTATTGCAACAGTGTATCGACCGCTGTCTCCCTTTATTATCTGGCCGTAAACTATGTCCCCAGGGGCTGGTTTAATTGTCTTCTTGGAAGTCCTAACAGACACTTTTAAATCCCTTGGATCCTCCTCCAAGTCCCCTACCCTCAGGGCAATCAGTTTTCCAGAATCCTCTGTGACATTATCTCCGGGAAGATACTCTTCCACATTACCAATACGGTCTCCCGGGAAGACCACTCTCTTTTCATTTTTATTTTCAGTCATCTAAGAATACCTTTCAAATATAACGACAATTCCAGCAGACAGGACACGCATTCAAGCGTGACTTATTAATTTTTGTGTACCCTGAATTTTACAGAAAAAAGCCGATTTTCAGCTGAAACAAAAATATGTTCAGTAGAAGGAGAGAACGTACTGTGTTTTCCCTGTAAAAAGTTCATGAATAAGTAATCTAGTGTTGGGTCTCCCATTTGAGGATAAAAAATATCGCATACGAGACCATTTCCATCTCTTTCATAGTAACTCTGAAAAGTGGATCCTATCCTGACATGTATCATGCAAAAGAAAAAGCAAATAGGCATGATTTGATTTCAATGGGTCGGACAAATGGTATTGGAAAATTTTTCTGCCTCACTGAGAGAAACAATTAGGAAGATTACAAAATCCAGCTACATAGATAAGGACATGATCAAAGAAGTGGTTAAAGACCTTCAGAGAATTTTGCTTAAGGCAGATGTCAACGTAAAACTTGCACTTAACCTTTCGAGAACTGTTGAGGAAAGGGCGAACCAGGAAAAGCCCCCTAGCGGTATGGCTCCCCAGGACTTCATTGTCAGAATAATTTACGAGGAACTCTTGAAGATAATGGGAGTGGAATCTAACCTTACACTCGCTCCACAAACCATAATGCTCGTTGGACTTTACGGCCAGGGGAAAACGACTTCTGCTGGAAAACTTGCGAAGTTCTTTATGAGGAAAGGGCTCTCAGTTGGTCTTATTGCCGCAGATGTTCATAGGCCTGCTGCAATGGAACAGCTGGAGCAGATTTCAAAGCAGGTCAAATCAGGGTTTTACGGTGACAAGTCACAGAAAGACCCAGTAAAGATTCTATCCCACGGATTAGAGTCACTTGAGTCATATCAGATAAAAATAATAGATACCAGTGGGAGGGATTCCCTCGATAAGGAACTCCTTGATGAGATAATAAGACTCAAGAAGGCTTTCAACCCGGACCAGGTGTTATACGTGCTGGATGCTGCAGTAGGACAGCAGGCTGGGCCCCAGGCGCGGACGATCAACGAAGCGGTCGGCATAACTGGTGTCATAATAACAAAGATGGATGGTACAGGAAAGGGAGGAGGCGCCCTTAGTGCTGTCTCAGAGATAAAAGCACCAGTATACTTTATCGGGACAGGAGAACACCTTGAAGATCTTGAGATATTCAACCCTAAGTCATTTCTTTCAAGACTTCTCGGTCTGGGGGACCTGAGCAGTCTTCTTGAGATTGCAGAGATAGCAGATATATCGGAGGAACAGGCAGAGGCTTCAGTGTCCAAACTTATGTCTGGAAAATTTGACCTAATGGATATGTATGATGTCTGGGAGAAGTTTGCCAAGCCTGGTATAATGAAGAAGTTTGTTGGTGCCCTCCCCTTGGCAAGGATGCCTGGGTCTGAAAAACTGGATGAAAACACGCTTGAGACCGCAGAGGGAAAACTAGTGGTTTACAGGAATATTCTTGATTCAATGACATACAAAGAGTTAAAAGAACCTGACATGATCAATGCAAAGCGTATATCCAGAATAGCCAGAGGATCAGGCAGGAAGGAAGAGGAAGTAAGGTCCCTGCTCAAAGAATTCCGATCGATGAAGAAGAATATCAAGCAGCTTCAGGGAAACAGGAACTTCAAGAAGATGCTGAAGGCGCAGATGAAATCAGGAGATTTCGGGCTAGACAACATGGACGTTCCAGAATAGCCTTTAATCTGATCATCCCATAATAAAAGAATGAAATACTTATTTCGTTAAAATAACTGAAAAATGTAGGATAAGAAATAATATAATTTATCTGGAAGATCAGATAAGTTCTTCCAGTTCCTTGACCATTTCAGGGTACTTAGTCTGGATAGCCTTCAGAATCTCCTCGACCGATATCTCTGTCATCTTGACCTCGGAAATTATGTCTACCAGTTTGTCAAGGTTCTCGTCTGAAAGTTTTCCCAGCTTTTCCTTAGCAATCCAGTTTCTCAGGTGCTTTCTCTGGAACTTGTTCTTGACGAGTTTTTCGTATTTGTTCATCATTTCCTGCGAAAAGTCGTTTGCCTCTATTGCCTGTTTAGCTACGTCGGCTGCGTAGCTACCGGAAACATATGCGTTCGCAATTCCGCCGCCTGTAATAGGATCTATGAGTCTGGCCGCATCCCCGACCAGAAGTAAACCAGGAAGAGTAAACTTATCCCTTACCTTAGAAACTGATACGCCGCCTGTTATCTGCTGTATAGTTCTTCCTTTGGCATAACCTGGATGTTTCTTGATCCAATTGTCCAGATAGTTTCTCACATCCCAGCGATCGTTCATAGCTGATATAGTAACACCAATTCCTACGTTTGCCTCCTTCTCACCCTTCGGGAAAACCCAGATGTAACCAGCAGGAGCTATGGATCCAAGGTAAAAATCAGTATAATCCACGTCAGAGTCTACGCCGATCATGCGGTATTCGATGCATGATATGATGTCGTTTTTCGCAAGAATTACGGATTTCAATCCTGCCCATCTGCCGAACTCGCTCTCGAAACCGTCAGCAGCTATGACCATCTTTGCGTGGATATCAACCATCTGACCGTTGTGCCGAACCCTTGCGCCGGCAATTTTACCATCTTCCTTGATGACTGAAAGTGCGGGGGATTTTACCCAGACATCGGAACCCTCCTCAGCAGCGAGTGCTGCCATTTCTTTGTCAAACTTGTCACGCTCAATGACGAACCCGACTTCATTACCTGCGTTCTCTGCAGTTAATGTAATAGGTCTTCTCTCAGATGGACCGTATATCCTCGCACCCTTGACCTCATCTGAGATCCAGTGAGCATTTGGTTTCACTCCATAATCGCTCATCCAGGCCCTGGAAACGCCTTCTCCGCATCTTACCGGAGATCCAATGTCAGGTCTCTTCTCAATCATCAATGTCTTGAGCCCTTTCCTGGCAGAGAAGCGTGCCGCGGAACTTCCACCAGGTCCTGCACCAATGACAAGAACATCATAGTTTTGCATGGAACCACTCTGCCGTAATAGCTGCAGTTGGGCATCCCACAACGCAGAACCCGCACTTTATGCATTTGTCCTCATGTATTTCGATTACTGTGTCGTCCATGAAAATGGCATCGGTAGGGCACATTCCAACACAGGCTCCACAGTAGTTACAGAGGCCTCGATCAACGTCCATCTCAGTTTTAACTTTGAGTTCAACCATCTTATCACTCATTTCTTTCGATCATATATGGATGATCGCGCTAGGGTCGCAATCATTATTAGTATATCTTATTTTTGTATCTTATAAAAGCAATCTCGTTATTGTGATCTGGATCAATTTGTCTTATTTAGTCCGTTAACCATAAAAGCATTAAATTATAATTATTGTCTCCGGTAAATTTTCCCCATTTCTAAATGCGACGTCGTTCACGAATAGAAATGTGAATGTGTTTTAATTATTTCGCCTTAAATATCCAATGATGTCATACTGCCATCTCATAAAGATGTCTGAATCTCTTTTAGTATGCTTTCGTATAGTAAATCCTCAGCAGACTGATCGGGATTGTTCCTTGTGCCTATACATATCCTGTTTTGACCAACATCTGCATAAATAATATCTACATCAATGTGAAAATGGGCGATCCCTCTTCCTTTGTAATAGAAATGAAGCGGTATTCTCTCCTTCAATTCATTAATGCTTCTTATTCGAGATAAAATGTCCTCAAATCCATAGAGGTCTTCGGTAATAGCATGCTTCATGATCCCTCATTTTCTGGCAGAATAAAATAGTGAGCAGAAACATTGAATTGGCTATCCTTGGAAGAAATGTGGTGCTTAGTGATCGCAGACATGAGGTTAATGAATGGAAATACTAAATCAAAAACGCTTAAAAGTGTCCTTTTCATACAGACCCAGAATGAGTTCAGTGGAGCATTATGATACTATTGTCCTAGGAGCCGGTACAAGCGGCTTAGCAGCTGGGGGTGCATTGAAGAAGGCTGGGAAGAATTACATAATTCTCGACTCAAAGAAGGAGATCGGGAGACCAATCAGGTCAACCGGTGCAGTGTCGCTGGAGTGGGTAAAGAGAATCAAAATGCCCATGACCCCTGAAATCGTGAGCAGCGAGATACGCAGAATAAAGTTTACAACTGATCTTGGCCGGAGCGTCAAGTTGCGCTATCCTGACCCCGTCGGTATAGTCTATAATTTTGAAAAGTATGAGAAGTTCCTGGCCACAAAATTTGTGGGAGATCTCAACATAGAGATGGAAACAAAGGTCCTGGAAATAGGTAAGAATACCGTTAGCACTGAAAAAGGAGACTTTTCAGCCGACAATTTCATCGTAGCCCTTGGTCCACAATCCAGGTTCGGCAAGAAGCTGGACAGACAGAATGTCCTGGTGGCTTACGAGGAGATTCGAAAAGCGCCGAAGAGGGATGACTTTGACATGATACTTTGGTTCTCCGACATGGCACCAGGTGGTTATTTCTGGGATTTTGCAAATGACGAGGATTCCAGAAAAATAGGAGTTTGTTACTATCCGGACAGCAGCAAGAAACCGAAGGAAGTACTTGATTCGTTTACAAAGAAATTCCCGGAGCTTGAAGGACAAATGCTGGAAACTATGGCTCATCAGATTCCGCTTTCCAGGCCTTCAGATGTCGTTATAGAGGAAAACCGTGCATATGTGGGTGACATGGTGAATGCCGTACTCAACACAACAGCTGGAGGCCTTCAGGGCGCGTTCTGGAGTGGAACTGAAGCAGGAAATGCAGCAGCGGTGAATGATTTGGCAAGGTATCAGTCCAAGTGGGATCAGGAGATCAAGCCATGGCTATTGCGCCATCATAATATTCACAGATTTATGCACAAAAACGGCGCCCGCTCTATCAACAGGTTAATGCTATATTCGAAATTCATGTCAGGGAAGAGGAAGAAAAATATTTTCGGAGGACTTTAGTCAGAGATTCTTAACGCTAATCAGATCCTCGGGCCTGCAGGTCTCAGCCATTTTCTCAAATTCATCCTGCCCAGACATCCAGTTGAGAAGAGGTATCAGGGAATTCCTAAGTTCCTTGCCCCTTCCTGATAAACCATAGACAATTTTTGCTGGCTTATCCTGAGTGACAGTTCTGGTAAGAATCCCCCTACCAGAAAGTTCGTAAAGAATTTTGGAAAGAGTCGAAGGTGATATACCTTCAAGCTTCCCATAAAGTTGATTGAATCGCAGGTCACCATATTCGCCTAGTATAGAGATGAGGAGAATTGCCCACTTCCTTCCTATTATATCTATGATTCCGTCAAATGCGCACAGACATATTTTGTCGCTCTTCAGTGAAGTGTTCACTTCACTGGATTGGAGTTACTAATTTAAGTGCTTCGATTAATGTAGTTGATGATGAGCATGTCTACTTTAGTGTGTTGTAACAGCGGGTACAAAACTGCTTCATTTCAATCGGCGAACTTTACCCCTATTAAAAGCAGATTCGAAGCATATAGCTTTCCTTTTGCCAGACTAAAGATGAATCTAAGGTAACAGTAAAATCATACATTCAAGGGAGATGATATAATGAAGAAACTGTTGTTTGTTTGTATAGAAAATGCAGGCAGAAGCCAGATGGCTGAAGCCTTTGCCAAAGCTGCCGGTTTTGACGCAATGAGTGCTGGCACCATTCCGTCGAAATCCGTGAACCCGGATGTCGTGAATGCTATGAGAGAAGTTGACATAGATCTCAGTTCAAAAGTTCCAAGGCTTCTTAACATGGATATGCTGAGCAGGGCTGATGCAGTCATAACGATGGGTTGCTCGATCGAATCCGTCTGTCCAGTTGTCCTGCTGGAGAAAATGAATGTCAAGAAAATAGCCTGGAACATTGAAGACCCGAAAGGCAAGGATTTCAAGACTGTGCGAAGGATAAGGGACGAAATTAGGGACAAAGTCTACCTTCTTCTGAAGGAAATTCAATAGGGAAATCGCTTTTTGATGCAGCAGGCATACAATACACAGCTAATTCTTTCCATAGTGGTGTTTCTTGCCACGCTTCTTCTGGTCTTAAAAAATCCAAAAAAGATAGGTATAGGGTGGTGGGCAATGGCAGGTGCCTTTGTCTGTTTTCTCCTTGGAATTACAACATTTGAAGACGTTGTAGTTGTTTGGGGAATTGTTGGGAATGCGACACTTACATTCGTTTCAATTATCATTATAACCCTGCTCTTTGATGAGGCCGGTTATTTTGAATATATAGCTGCAAAAATTGCTAGATTTTCTAAAGGAAATCTATTTCGGGCATTTATTCTATTCCTTCTTTTTGATGCAGTTATAGGAGCCCTCTTTGCAAATGACGGGGCTGCTCTTGTGCTAACACCGATCGCCATTTCTTTCATCCGGGCAACCGGGATGGATTCAAAGAGTTCACTTGCCCTTATCATGTCAGTGGGGTTCGTTGCAGATTCCTCCAGCCTGCCACTGGTTACCAGCAATCTGGTGAACATAGTTTCAGCAACATATTTCTCGATGACCTACCTAGATTATTTCATACATATGATTATACCAGATCTTGTCTCTGTCGGGTCCAGTATACTAATCCTGACACTGATTTACAGGAAGAGTATCAAGAGGTCATATTCGGTCGAATCGGCTTCTGATCCCGGTCAGACGATAAGGGACTGGGTTATATTCAGGCTCGCCACGCCGTATATTGTCCTGATGATAGCAGCATATTTCCTTACAAGTATATTCAGGATTGAAGTCGCCTTTGTTGCGGTGCCTGCCATGATCTTGCTAGTGGGAATCTATTATCTCAGGAACAAAAGTACAGTCATTAAAGCGGCAAAAGGGGCGCCATGGCAGGTTGTCATATTCTCCTTTGGGATGTATCTGATAGTGTTCGGCATGTCAAGCGCTGGACTTCTCCAGATAATTGCATCCGTTGTCAGTCATCTTGCAAGCCTGCAGTATCCACTGAACCTGATTATGCCAGGATACTTCTTTTCCCTGATGGCTGCCTTCATGAACAATATGCCTTCCGTCATGATCGGTAGCATTGCCATAGCCCATTTATCAGGAGGAAGCCACTTAATTTATTCCAATGTAATAGGCAACGACATAGGACCGAAATTCACGCCAATAGGTTCCCTGGCTACTCTTCTATGGCTGCACACGATACGGTCCAAGGGTGGTTTGGCAATAGGCTCATCATATTACATGAAGATTGGTTTCATTGTTGCCTTGCCCGTGCTGACGTTGACGTTGTTTTCACTTTATATTTAGGAATGGCTTGAGACTAGCCTTTCTTGTGAATATGCCTATAATAGTTACAAAATTCTGATATGTTGCAAATCTCGCAGCGTGGGCCTACAGGTCTGCACACCCTTTTCCCAAATTCAACCAGTCTGGGATTGAACCCAAGCCACAGGTCTTTTGGCACTATCCTCGTAAGTTCACGTTCCACCACTTCAGGATCTTTACTGCGAGATATTCCAAGCCTGTTGCTGATTCTCAGCACATGGGTATCGACTGCTATTGCCGGAATCTTGAATGCATCAGCCAGGACAACGTTAGCAGTCTTCCGCCCAACGCCCTTTATGCTTGTCAGATCATCAATGTTCGATGGCACATTTCCGGCAAATTTATTAAGAATAATACGGGCCGCATTTATTATCCTGGGTGCCTTAACACTGCTGAAGCCTACTTTTCTTATTATTTCCAGGACATCTGCCTCTGAAGCTTTTGCCAGTCCCTCTGCATTCCCGTATTTATTGTACAGGTCCCTAGCAGCAGCATCTGTCACCTCGTCCTTAGTCCTGTGCGACAGTATAGTAGTGATCAGAACCCAGAATGGATCGGAAAACTCGAAGTGATGATCAGGGCTCTGCTCCTTAATCCTGGAATATATAGTCCTTATGTTTGCCTTGATGACTGCTTTAGACATTAAGATCAGATGAGACCAAGCTTCTTGCCGGCCTTCTCGAACGCCTCCACGGTTCTCATAATATCATTCTCGCTATGCAGGGCTGAAGGCATCAGTCTTATTCGAGATGTTCCCTGGGCAACGGTTGGATAGACAATTGGTGATGCAAATACGCTGTGTTCGTCGTAAAGAACCTTGCTCAGGTCGAGCGTATCCTTTTCCTTGCCTATCATGACAGGAGTGATGGGTGTCTTGCTGTTTCCCGTATTGTAGCCAATTTTTGAGAGTTCCGACTTCAGCAGGGAGGAGTTGTGCCAGAGCTTTTTCAAAAGTGAATCATCCTTTTCCATGATTTCGATGGACTTCATCACAGCGCCGACCTCAGCTGGATCTAGAGCGCTGCTAAATAGGAAAGGCCTGGATTTCTGCTTCATGAGGCTCATAAGATCCTCGCTTCCCGCTACAAATCCGCCCATAGCACCTATCGCTTTGGAAAAAGTTCCCATCTCAATATCTACCTTGCCTGCAAGATGGAAATGATCAACTATTCCGCGGCCATGGTCGCCAAGCACACCCTCCCCATGGGCATCGTCCACATAGGTCATGGCGTCAAACTCCCCGCCGAGTTTCACCATTTCCGGCAGGGGTGTTATGTCTCCATCCATGCTGAACACCCCATCCGAAATGATGAGAGCTTTCTTGCCCTCATTCCTATGAGCTGAAAGTTGCTTCCTCAGATCCTCCATGTCGAGATGCTTATACACGATCCGCTTAGCACTTGAAAGCCTTACGCCATCAATTATGCTGGCATGGTTCAATTCTTCGCTGAATATCAGGTCTTCCTTGCCGACAAGTACTGGGATTGCAGCTATATTTGCAAGCAATCCTCCCTGGTAAACAACAGAAGAAGGCATGTGCTTAAAAGCTGCAACTTTCTTCTCGAGTTCCTCATGAATGGACATTGTGCCTGCAATTGACCTTACGGCTCCTGCCCCAACTCCATACTTCTTTATCGCATCAATTGCTGCCTGCCTGACCTCTGGGTGATTGGCGAGCCCGAGATAGTTGTTTGAGCACATGTTCAGATATTCTTTGCTGCCGATTTTTACCTTGGAGCCCTGTGGTCCGTCAAGTGTCTTTATCGGTATCAGCCGCTTATTCTCATCCAGCGCCTTGAGTTCGTCCGAAACCCATTTCAAAGCTGTCATGGCATGATAAGTGGTAGCTTTTTCATTAAGTTAACCGTTTATATTGACTGCTCTTGATCTTTTTTGCCCTGAATTCGATTCTTGAGTCTCAAAAAAGAATATCGAATGGTAAAACGTTATCTAATAATCGATCTTGGCAATCTATCAGAGCGTTTCTCAGATACCAACAATTTATAAAGGACTAATTGTGCTTGATTTAGATCAGCAGTCGCATCGCCTGAATTGGTTTCCAAAGGAATATATCTGCAGCGGTGATTTCTCGGCCATGGAAAATATACTTATCACTGGTGCATTTGGCCAAGTTGGTACGGACCTGATCCTTGCACTTATGGATATTAAGCCACATGATACAATTATAGCAAGTGACATCAGGATTCCTCAGAATTCAAAGTTCGGGGTTGAGCAAGTGATCCTGGACGTGAGGGATCAGGAGAGTATGCGCAAGACTATTTCCATGTATAAGATTACGAAAATTTACCATCTTGCTTCAATCCTGTCGGCCTCTGCTGAAAAGGATCCATTTCTCGCTTACGAAGTTAATATCAATGCAACATTCAGGTTACTCAAGACTGCATATGAGGAACATGTAAAGTCAGTAATAATACCAAGCAGCATCGCAGTATACGGCCCTGGAATTTCAAGAGATATGGTGGGTTCAGGAGTTCCAACGATGCCGCAGACGATGTACGGAATATCTAAAGTCACCGGTGAGCTTCTTGGAAATTACTTTAACAGGAAATTTGGACTGGACGTTCGTGGTGTGAGGTTCCCGGGTCTAATAAGTTACGAAACTGTACCAACCGCCGGCACCACAGACTATGCGGTAGAGATGTTCATCAGTGCTGTCGATGGGGTGCCATATTCCTGTTATCTCCGCCCAGACACTTTCCTGCCGATGATGTACATGCCGGATGCATTGCATGCCCTTCTCAAACTTTCTGATGCGGATTCCAAGAAACTTAGGAACAGGATGAGTTACAATGTTTCAGCTTACAGCTTTTCTCCTGAGCAACTTGCAACTGCGATAAGACGTCACATCCCGGATTTTGAGGTTTCTTATCAACCTGACGAAAGACAGAAAATTGCCGATGGATGGCCCAGATCACTTGATTCAACAGAAGCGGTTAAGGACTGGGGTTTCAGCCCAGAGTATGGATTCGATGCAATGGTTTCGGACATGATTACAAAACTTCGGAGCATAAGGGGCAGGAATAAGAATGCATCTTGACTGGACATTCCTCAAGATGTCACATTCTGATCCTCTCGTAATGGCCTTTAAAGATGGCACCATTAAGAGAGCCTCACCATCAGATTCTCTTGCAAACGTGCTTGATTTGAGGGCTAGAGTATCCATGGTATCACTTGTGAGTTACCTGAAAAATGCAAAAGATCTTTTCATGCTGCGGGAGCCAGTGATATCCTTTGCTGGTCAGACATTATCCACGCTTCTCGTGTCAAGAGACAAGGACATGCAGAAGAGCATGGAAATAGCCGTCTCTGCAGACACCGAAACCACGAAATGGTACATGTCAAACGTACTGAAATCCATGGGAATAGGGTTCAAGATAAAGCCAAGTGAGTATATTGAGGTGGAGGATCTCCTTAATGAGGCAGATTACGCACTTGTCATCGGAGATGAAGCACTCAAGGTGTTTTCCACGAAGCTCAAGATCTTGCTTGATGTCGGTTACGAATTTCTGAGGATTTTCCAGTATTTTCCATTATATGCAGTAAGCGTTTCCCGGGAAGAGAATTTAGAAATCTCGACGGGCTGGATAGCCGATGCAGATCATTACAAGGAGGAATGCGCTGACAGACTTGCGTCTCGGCTCGCCATTTCGACTATTCTTACAAGAAAGTATTACGGAAATGTTAGATACCTTGCGGAAAGCAGTACTCAAAATATACTATCTTTTGTAAGAAGGAGCATATCATCCTGATTGCATCACTTGCTCGTATTTCGCTTATATGATTCAGACGCTTGTCAGCAACTTCATTATGAGGTACAATATATTCAGCTTGGGCAGAACTTAGGATTGTGTTCTACACCAGCTACTATGATTGCATTTATTAGACTGTTTTGCCTTACCTTCGCATGTTTGAAGATAAACTTCAAAGGGCGAAAGAGTCGTTTACTTTTGATGATGTCCTTCTGGTGCCGGCCAGGACCACGGTTGAGCCAAGAAACGCTGATGTTTCAACTAAATTCTCCCGAAACATTAAGCTGAAAATACCAATAATCAGTTCACCGATGGACACTGTAACAGAAGTGGAGATGGCCATTGCTATGGCAAGATCCGGAGGACTCGGTATTGTCCATCGTAACCTTACGGCAAACAGCCAGATGAACATGGTAGCGGCTGTCAAGAGAGCGGAGTCATTGAAGATAAGGAATGTGCTGACGGTTGAGCCCAGCACGAGCATTAAGGACGCGCGCACTCTAATGCAGGAAAAGCATGTTGCGGGACTCCCCGTAATTTCTTCTGGCAAGCTCATTGGAATAGTAACCAAGAGGGATATTGCACTGATGGACGAGGGTAAGAAAAAAGTAGAAGATGTGATGGTCCGTGATGTCATCTACGCAAGAGAGAACATTTCCATGGATGAGGCACAGCAGATCCTCTATGAAAACAGGATAGAGAAGCTTCCACTAGTGGATAATTCAGGCAGGGTTGTCGGCCTGATAACCGCAAAGGATATAGTTACAAGACAGAAATTTCCGGATGCAAGCAGGGATGAGGAAGGAAAACTTCTTGTGGGTGCAGCCATCGGTCCCTTCGATGTAGAGCGCGCAAAGATCTTGGAAAAGGCAGGTGCGGACGTCATAGTCATAGACACTGCACATTGTGACAACCAGAACGTGCTTGATTCAATAAAAAAGATAAGGAAGGAATTATCAGTGGATTTGGTTGCTGGGAATATAGCAACTGGAAAGGCGGCACAGGATCTTATTTCGCTTGATGTGGACGGCCTGAGGGTTGGAATTGGGCCCGGTTCTATCTGTACAACTAGAATAATAGCAGGAGTTGGTGTTCCTCAACTTACGGCAATTTCAGAAGTGGCAGAGGTTGCCTCTCAACATGGTATTCCCGTGGTTGGAGACGGCGGAGTCAGGTTTTCCGGGGATATTGTAAAGGCAATCGCCGCGGGCGCAGACAGCGTCATGCTAGGATCATTATTGGCAGGAACCGAGGAAAGCCCAGGAATGGAGATGATCCTCAACGGCAGAAAATATAAATCTTACAGGGGTATGGGATCTATTGGTGCAATTCAGTCTGGTCTTTCAGACAGATATGCCAAGCTTGGTTCAAGTAAATTTGTAGCTGAAGGTGTAGAAGCCGCAGTCCCGTTCAGGGGGAAGGTCGAAGAAGTGCTGTTCCAACTGATTGGTGGATTGAAATCCGGTATGGGATATGTCGGTGCTAAGGACATAACTGCCCTGAAAACAGAAACCAGCTTTGTAAGAATTTCGCCGAACGGGTTGAAAGAGAGCCATCCACATGATATAAAGATCATGATAGAACCCCCGAATTACCAGCTCTTCCAGATCTAAAGATTCACGAGTTCTATGTCCCTGCTTGACAGCAAATTTTCCATACCTTTATTTTTTATTTCTTTGCTTATAAAGGCGATTCTCTCAAAATTTCCCCTGAAGACTTCCTCACGCTTTGGGCTCCTCAATATTGCAGCTGGATGAAACTGAGGAACAATAAGATAATCTCCCAGCTTTAGAATTTTCCCATTAATCTCAGTTACCTTGCCTGTCTTGAATTTCATCACAATGCTCAGTGCAGCAATTGCAGTATTTCCCATAGGAACAATAACAGAGGGCTTGACCATTTTTATTTCCCTTGAAAGATATGAACTGCATGCCTTAATATGCTCCGATCTGGGAGCCTTTCCAAACGGGGGCTTGCATCTTACAGAATTTGTTATGTATAATTCCTTCCTGCTTATTCCGCATTGCGCGAGCACCCTGTCAAGCAAGGCACCGCTGCGCCCCACAAAGGGGATCCCCTCAATATCTTCCTTTGTTCCAGGCGCCTCTCCGATAACCATTATGTAAGCGCCCTGCTCACCATAGCCGCAAACAGCCCTCCGGCGGGAATAGGATAAATCGCAGTTCTTGCAATTTGAAATTTCATAACAGAGCTGCCCAAATTCGTCCATTGGCGATTGAATGCGATGGTTTAGTATTAAATTTTGCGGCTTTCGATGGATATCCAAAACCATGGGACCAGTATCCGCAATGAGATATCTTGGGCAAGTATGCACATGAGTGTGTAGTAATCAGACCAGCTGGATACTATAATCCTTGCCTTCCCATCTTCCTTCCTCTGGATAGAAAAAGGTGAAGTCGAGACGGTTTGCCTTCATCAGATTGGCTGGGATACGCACTGAATAGAAGTTGAAGCCCACGTGTTCAGATTGAATATCAACAGGATTCTGCCAGCCATTTATGCCGATATGCAGGACGAAGCTCTGGTAACGAAGTATCCTGAGTTTAAAGTCTCTTTTGCATTTCCTGATCCTTCTTCCCGGCTTCCAGACCTCAACTTTAAGCGTGCTGGAGTCTTTGCTGCAATATCTCGAATATACATCTTCCACCAGGTCGAATACTTTCCCACCCTTGGCGGAGGCAAGCAATTTTATGTACTCTGCATGCGCCCATGCAAGCGGCCTTGCTGATCCGGTGTGCCTTCCAAACAGGAGGTGTTTCTCTGGTATGCTTGGGGAATCCCATACCTGCTCAGACAGCATTGCACAGGTTGAGCAGAACTTCTCAAGCGCTTTTATGTAAGGCGCGGGATCGGATCCGCGTGCTATTTCATAGTGCCCCCTTTCTCCTGTTAGCAGCGGCCAGCCCCGGCCTTTTCCGTAACCAACGAAAGGAGATCCATCCTCCCTCTCTCCATAGCCGTCATGGTTATATCTGTGCCATGTAGGACCGTAAGGCGTGTCGACTTTGAGTGTCTCGTCTATCACCCGAACCGAATCAATAATGAGGGGATCATCTGGTTTCATAATTCCATATCTTACCAGTTCCAGGAAGCCCCCATCCACAACCTCAGATGCCCTGAAAACATTGTTTGAACCCGGAGGAAGGTTTGATATCTTAAGGTATGAGGATTCTATCTCTGGAAAGTCATCGGGCAAGTAAGGGGATGCGGGCAATATCCGTATAAAATGTCTCTTTATACCTGGCACAAGCGTTCCTTCATGCGTGACGGTCCATTCCTCTATGTGATTGTAAAGGAAATCAGCATAATCCTCGAAAAGTGAGGCGAGTTTATTATCCTCATGCATCCTTGCAAAGCTCGCTGCGCAAATCATTGCTGTTATGTTTGATGCGAGGGTCGAGGGTGAATAACCAGAGGCTTCCTCCCACCGTTCCTGTTGGGTAACCGGGCCTTTGGTAATAAGGTACTTGGCTGCCTTAAGAACCATGTTATATGGATCATAAGACTTTATCCCTGCATTCTGGCATCTCCATGCAAGAATGATAGCGAATGCAGTTTCATCCAGCTGTATGCCAGTCCAGTACGGTTCTCCATTCAGCCAGAAATTCTGGGGAAATCCTCCATCCGGTTGCTGTGAGGTTACCAAGAATACGAGGGCATTGAGCGGTGTTTCCCGATCGCCAGCCGCAAGAAGCGCGGTGGCACTGTTGTACATGTCCCGGCTCCAGACCAGGTGATAACCGCCCTTGTTGTCATCTCCTGCCTCCTGTCCCCATGGAATTGAAAGCGATGCGATTATTGCCCCCTGATAGACCTTATCTTCATGGCTTAGGAGAACATTATATGAAGATCTATAAAGGTTCCCGCCGTCGTATGACACTGAGTCGAGGGGAGCAAGGTGGTCCTGTGCGCGTTTCCACTGTTCCGAGAATCTTGCGCGTGATATTTCAAATGGGACAATTGTGCTTTGGATTGCTTTCAAAACTGCGTTGTTCCTGCTGTCACCAAATGCTATGCTGACGGTAAAGTCAGCGATACTTTCCTTAGAAATTTGAGCGGTCAGGGCAATATTTCCATCCATTGCAGTGGTGAACTCGTATTTCATGTCAAGGTTTCGCGAAATGTCGGTCCATCCGTCGCTGAAACCAACAAAACCAGCCGATGATTTGGTGAATTCTGCAGTAGAGGCAATGGCCATGTGGACACCATCCTTCTCTGCATACAGAAACGTCTTTCCGTTAACGCTGATAACTGAGCCATTGTTGTGCTTGCCCTCACCCTTGAGGTGTGGTGCGCAAAGAAGATAGACTTTCAGTTTATCCAGTGATTCCGATATGATCCTGTAGTGCACAATAACCGCCGAAACATGTGGATCAGTGATAACTTCCTTTTCTATTCTGTATAAAGAGTTCTCCGGCCCGGATTCAATAGAATAACCGGCACAATATTTATCCATTCTTGAAGTCACGTTGGGAAGTTTCTTCTCCTCATCAAAAAAGGTCTCGCCATCTGTAATAAGAAGCTGGAAATCCCTTATCTGTGGGGTATCCACATTAGGAAAGTATATCTCTGTTACGATGCCTTTCCACAAGGTGAACCATATCCTGCTTGCAGTATTGTATGAAGTCCCCACTCCTTCTTTGTCTCCACGAGTCCACCGTGGTTCTATCCCTGGTGTACCGAATGCTTCAGTCATTTTTATCGCAGAACGTATAGTAAGCACCTCATTATCTATGTTTCTGAAGCGGTGATATGAAGGACTTGTATTCTGTGCACGGACAGAGAAAATATATCCCACGTTGATCTTGTGTATCTAGATGGAACAGGGTCTTTACAGGAGCCGATCTGAAATATTGGAATTCTTTAATTCCCATGGCCTTATTGTTGAGAAGGATGCTCTTGAACTCATACTTGCAAACAATACAGGTCCCTTGATTAACCGTCTGATAACACGCGAGGTCCTGGAGACAGGCTTCCTTTCAGTCCAGAATATCAGGGACCTGATGAATCTGCCACAGGAATCATCGGACAGGAAATTCGAAATATATTTGCCTGATATCAAGGTAAGGTCCTCGGCAGAAGATTTTCGCGGGTATTTCCTGAGCCGGTATCAGAAGATCAGGAAGATACTGTCTGCTTCAAGTGCAATGCGTGGAACTATCGATATTTCCAGCTTGAAGAGACCGGGATTCGATGCACGTGAAGTAAAGGTAGTAGGCATGGTAACTGAGTCCGGCGTGACCAAAAACGGCCATAAACGTCTTCTTATTGAAGATATGGAAGATTCGATAGAAGTCATTTTGATGAGGAATAAGAAATCGTTCGATGAAATCATTCTTGAGGATGAGGTTATCGGGATAGTCGGAGGCCTTTCCTCCAAGGGTGATCGTAGGACAATTTTTGCGAACGAAATCGTGCGACCTGATGTACCTTTCAGGGTTATAGATGAAGAAAAGACGGATCCCGTCTACGTAGCTTCTTTATCCGACATTCATGTTGGGAGCAAGACTTTCAGGAAGGATGATTTCATGAGAATGATAGGCTGGCTGAAGGCTTCTGACAATGATTCCGGCAGGATCAAGTATCTGATATTGAGCGGGGACGTTGTTGATGGTATAGGAGTCTATCCGGGCCAGGATTCAGATCTTGAGATACTTGACCCAATGGAGCAGTACGGCAGACTTTCGGAGTATGTAAATCAGGTCCCGGATGATATCAGCGTATTCTTGATGCCCGGAAACCACGATATTGTGAGGCTTGCAGAGCCGCAGCCTATTCTGCCGCCGGAGCTGAAGAAATTGTTCAACCAGAATGTGTACTTTCTTCCAAACCCTTATAATCTTCTGCTGGAAAACAAGAATGTGCTAATTTATCATGGAATGTCCTTAAATGATATGGTTGAGCTAATCCCAGGTATGAATTTCAGCACGATTGGAAAAGCTGTCGAGGAACTCCTCAGAAGGAGGCACCTAGCGCCAAAATATGGCGGAAAAACCCCTCTAATACCATCATCCAATGATTACCATGTTATAGAAACTGTGCCGGATGTCTTCATTACTGGGCATGTGCACTCGCATGCACTGGGTAACTACAAAGGTGTAAGGTACGTTAACTCATCCACTTGGCAATCCCAGACTGAGTACCAGAGAATGATGAATTTTAGCCCGAACCCTTCAATGCTGACCCTGTTTGACCTTAAGTCCAGATCTACAATAATCAAGGACTTTAAGGCATAAAATTTAATTCGGCTTTATCTAAAAGGTCTTCCGGATGATGTCTTCTATCTCCTTCTGGAATACTGATGCAAAATCCTTGATTGCCTCGTCCTTGACAGCCTCAGGTGCAGCAAGGAGGCTTAAGCTAGCTGTGACTTTTGCCATTTTTGCCATTGAATTGTACTCCATCAACTTTGCCTCCATGTACATCCTGAGTCCTTCTGAAATGCTCTTCTTGAGCTCCGCATTCTGATTGATTTCCTTGCGCAGGTACTCCTTGATCAGATCCTTTATGATGTCCCTGATTGCTTCAAAATAAAGCTCTTCTGAAGGCAGCGATCTAACGATGTTTTTAAGCCTGCTCTCAATTCTTTCATCCACGCTTATCACTGTTTCATTGGTGGCAGATAATTAAACTTTTAGTCCTTTTCTTCTTCGTCCGAAAAGATCTCGACGCCAAATATCTGTTTAAGCCTCATATCCGAAAATAGCGCAAGAGAAGACCATAAATCGGGATGGAGCGCTTCGTCTGGGTCTTCACTGAGCGTGTCCAGAATGCACTGCCTCGCAGAAATTGAAGATTCCCCTTTGTCTACAGGAGTTTTCAAAATGGTATCCTCCATCCACCTCAGAAATTCGGCTGTTGCGTCCAGATACCGGTGCATCTCCGTTTCGCTAAGATCTTCCTCCTTCCCGAAGGGTGAGATTGCCTTGGAGTACTTTGATTCGATCATGGCGACCAACGAATTGCAGTCCATATAATCCGCTATTAGATGAAATGCTATTAAACTTTTTGTGAACAGTCTTGGCGGAATGAACGGACATAATTTCCTTCATTTTCCGGAGATTGACCACATTTTCCTTATTTCATAGGCAGGTTCGATCGTCTCTTCCGTGAACGTATCTTTCCTTAGGGTTCCAGAGATCAATGCTTCTTTGCGTCTGTCCACGAGCCTGATGATCTGGTTCCTAGACATTCCGCTCCCTCGGAATAATGAGAAATTTGGAAGAGTTATGCAGCCACAGAATTCTATTCCCTAAAATTTGCGAAGTTAAGGTTCTAAATTACAGCATACGGTCCAGCTATCCATTCATAACCCTCCGCAAACAATGAAATGAACGCTTCCTACCCCCTTTATTCCATAGTATTCCAAGATCCAAGTTCCAGAAGGAAGGTAACTCTCTCGACCTTGCGCAAAGGAAGTGGCCATATCGTTTGCAAGTGGTTGAAAAGATAATGAAATAAAGTCATAGACGATTTTGTTTGGTGAAATAAGCCCAGTGCAAATCGACGTGTTATTTGAACAAATTTCCAGTCTTATTGAATGGTAGCTCCCGAAGCTAAAGGCATATGAATTATTTGTA
>JAJYZI010000021.1 GCA_021800105.1 Thermoplasmata archaeon | reverse complement strand
CAAGCGTTTAAGACAGCTTCGTTGAAATCGCCTGGAACTTCGCTCCCTTCATGTGGTGTGAAGATGCAATTTTCTGGCACTTCGTCAACTATAGCGGGTTCGTTCCACCAAACATCTGTGGCATAGACCTTTTCCGGGAATCGCTTTAGATACCAGTAAATATCAGCCTTATTGACCACTTCTGCCTTTGATATATTCACAATCAGGTTCCCGTTGAACATGTTGAGTGCATCGCTGTTCACAAGCCCCCGAGTCGAGTTAGTTAGTGGCAGGCAAATTACCATGAAGTCCGATTGCGCAATCAGCCTGGCAGCTGATGCCGCAAACTGATCCACGCTTGGATCATCTTTCGGCGTTCTCGTGAATGCAATAACATTCATCTGGAAAGCACGCGCTATCTTCGCTATCCTCGAACCAACCTCACCATATCCAAGTATGCCAATGGTCTTGTTCTTCAGCGTTTGCACAGGTTCCTTCTTGAAAATGCGCTTATGCGTTCTGAGATTGTGGTAAAATATTTTCTTTACAGCAGGAAGTATAAGCGCAAAAGCCTGTTCAGCAGCAGAATCCGCAAATGCTCCTGGGTTGTTGCATACCTTTACCTGAGGAGGAATATCCCTGAGGTTCAGGTTATCCAGGCTCGCATATATGCTCTGGATTAGTCTCGTGTTGGAGTTGATAGCGTACTTGGTTGCCACTATCTGCACGTCACCACTACCGTCACGGTCTACTGTAACGGACTCCCCAAGAACTTCCGCACATTTCTTGAGAAGATCCGCATCAACGTTAAATGTTATAGATACTGGCATTTTGATTCAGTCAGCGAAGGGTTATTTAGAGTCTGTTCATAAACATATCTTTCGACTATATGCTGATCTTATACCATAATTCTGCTCAAATCCTATTAAATCTATCATAAATGATACTATTAACAAGAGGTATATTACCGATGCAATATAATGTCAGAAAACTTGCAAGCATTGAGTGAAAGACAGATGCGTGTCAGGTATTATATGTTACTCAAGAGGCTGAATACTGACTTTCTCATTGGCGAGATAGCAATTACAGTCGCAGGACAGATAGCATTCAACTCCATCAGCGCAGCTTATCTATGGCTCATCCCTTTACTTGCTGTTTTGGCAGCCTTTTTGGTTCATTCTTATCTTTTTTCGCTGGCTGTGGGCAAATATAGGAAAATTCGGATAAGCATAAGCGAAAGTGCAAGATCAATCCGACCGATTCTTATATTTCCTCTTGCGGTTATGTTTTCGCTGCATGTACCGGCATTGATTCATATTTCTCCCGGGTATGTTGGTCTAATTATAGGGATAGCAAGTGCTACTATTGGGTCTATTGCTTTTTATATGATCCCTGAAATTCGTGAGATCAGGATATTAAAAAAACGCTCCAATTACAAACTTCCTGACGAGAAGACTATTCATGCTCTGAGGGCAAGGTTACCAGACCCAATGCGGGATGCAGTAATCGTTGTTACCAGGAACAAGGGGAAATATTTTGCAAATGCATTTAGCATTGGGTACAGGAAGCCTGTCATACTGGTAACACAATATTTGGAATCGAACCTGACCATTGATCAAATCTCTGCCGTTATAGCTCACGAACTCTGTCACTATGTCCATGCAGATAGTAAGATATTAAGAAGAGAATATACCACCTTTGCTTTATTATATTTTAACCTTCTAATAATTATATCATTCTTTATGCCGGGCATATTGATTCTTTTCTATCTTCTTGCTTATATTGCATTCTATATTGTTACACTGCACACTGCCAGGAAGCAGAGAAAAATGGAACTGGATGCCGATCTCTTTGCCGCGAGATCTGGTCTTGCCAATGAGTTACGTTCGGCTCTGGCTAGGGTAGACGATCTTAACTTCATACCATCTGATGTACCGGAAAGTGCCGGTAACTCGCATCCAAGCACACTTCACAGGATAAACTGGCTTGATCAGAATAATTATTAGATACTTGTCACCCAGTTGCAAGAACAGAATAAGATTTTATCCCCTGATTAAATGATCTGCTGTGTTGGACGCTTTAATAGTCGGTGCTGGGCCGTCGGGGTCTTACTTGGGGCATCTCCTTGCCGAGAAGGGCTTTAATGTTAAGATACTGGAAGAGCACCGTGAAGTTGGCCGTCCGGTCGAGTGTACGGGTCTTGTTTCTGAGAGGGTATTCAAGATGGCCAGATCGAGATCCAAGGTCAACAGCGTATCCGGCGCAAATGTTTTCTTCCCGAACGGTAAAAGTATTCATATAGCAAAGGGCGAGAAGACCATAGTTATGGATAGGGATCAGTTCGACAAAGATGTTGCTGCTATGGCAATAGGCTCAGGGTCTGATTTTTCCATACATTCCCGGGCCATTGCAGCAAGTGTAAACGATGATGGAGCATTAGTAACTTACAGGGAGGATGGGGAAAAGAAGGAGATCAAGGCAAGCATGGTTGTCGGAGCAGATGGGATAAACAGCCTGATCAGAAAAGAACTTTTCTCGACAAGACCGGGGAGAATAATTTCATGCTACCAGGTGGATTCTGCGGCAGAAATGGAAGACCAGGACAGCGTGAACGTTTATGTAGGGTCCGATTCATCCAGCGGTTTCTTTGGATGGGCAACACCTAGCGGAAAGCTCACCAGAATCGGGGTGGGAAGCTATCATTCGCCAGCATACAGGTATTTCCTAAAGATCAACGAGAAATTCGGGAAAGACAAAGTAGTCGGTATAAACGGCGGAAGCATTCCTGTCCAATATCTTAAGAAGACTTACGGTCACCGGGCATTGCTTGTAGGCGATGCTGCAGGCATAGTCAAGCCATTAAGTGGAGGTGGAATATACACGGGAATGGTATCATCTATTCATGCTGCGAAAGCAATTGAATCAGCTTTTGAGGGGGAAAACTTCTCCGAAAGAAAGCTTTCAACCTATCAGAAGGGATGGAAACATGAACTTGGACGGGAACTATGGTTTGACGGTATTATACACAGATTGTTTGGCGGTATAAGCGACAGAAAATTCAACGCGCTTTATGATGTGCTCGCAACTCCTGAAAGTATAAACATTATCAATGGAACAGGCGACATTGACTATCCATCGAAGGTCGTGGTATCTCTATTCCTTAAGCGGCCCGGGCTCGTTTCAAGAATGCTGTTTACGAGATAATGTCAAAGAATCTTTACTACTCGATATTCCTATTGATTGTTACCTTTTTCTGGGGAGTCACATTCCCGCTTATCAAGGTATCTCTGGAATATATCAGCCCTTTACCATTCCTGGCCCTCAGGTTCTCCGTATCAACAATAATAATCCTTCCATTCGTCCTGAGAAACAGGCAATTGAGGGACAGGAAGGCAATGATATATGGATTCTGGGCTGGATTCTTCCTTATGCTTGGATATGTCTTCCAGACGATAGGACTTCTTTACACCAGCGCAGGCGCCTCTGGGCTTATAACTGGTCTGTATGTAGTGATCCTGCCTCTTATTTCTATAGTTTACCTGAAAACACGAGTCAACAGGATAATAATCATATCTTCCATAATCGCTTTCACCGGGCTGATCATAATGTCCACCGGCGCATTTTCAGGCGCTCTCGGATGGTTTGGGGATATCCTGACAATGATATGTGCAGTTGCCTACGCTGCGAACCTCGCGTATCTTTCAAAGAGGGCGGCGGAATTTGACAGCTATGTTTTCAGCTTCTATCAACTCTTGATTGTTGCTGTTTTCTCGGCATTGGCGATACCCTTCTTTCCTGGAGAACACTTTTTGCTTAACGCATATGTGATATTCACTGTTCTGTTCACAGCTATATTTGCAGGTGTACTTGCCATATTTGTCACAACAAAAGCAATGATTTACGTCGAGCCGTCTGTTGCGGGAATCATTTTCGTTGGAGAACCAATATTTGCGGCGCTTACCTCTGTGTGGCTGATAAATGAACGTCTTTCTCTGTATACAATCATAGGCGGGACAATCATGGTGGTGGCAATATTCATTGTAACATTAAGCAAGTACATGGAAGACCGGATAGCAACGTCAGTTTCCAGACTGCCCGAGACCTGATCTAACGTCGATGGCAACACCGCGCTTGAAGTACCTCATTTCCTTTCCGGAAACAGTCGCTTTACCTATTGCAATGAGTTTACCGGATTGATCCACCACTAGAGTATCGTTCCCGGGAATAATTTCCTTGTCTGATCTTACTATGAACTTAAAAAACACGTTCTTTCCCTGAAGGTTGAATTCCCTGCTTTCATCTGATACCATTACCCTGCATTTTAAGCCGGGCAGAGCCAAGTCGAGAAGCTTCGCACCGGCTGATGTGAATGTAAGCAAGCCGTCGCTTGCTCTAAGCGTTGCAATTAGATCTTCACCATAAGAAACGGTCCTGATGCGATCCGTCTTCTTTGACGTCCTGATTGCAGATTCATCCGGAAATATCATGGAAGAGCCGTCTGTGGAAAACTGGTATCTTGCTATCATCCTGATTTTCTCAAGGTCAAAGCGCCTCTTTCCTTCTGGCAGCCTCACGCCAAGCCGATCCCTCATCTTTTGTACAGACCTTCCTGGAAAAATCTTTGAAAGCGTTGAAAGCATATTGCTCCGCCTTCCGGAAAATGAGGATATGCTCTGCTGGATCGGATAGGTGTCCCACATTTCCATTGGTACAGGAATGCCATTCCAGTTCTTCACGAAAATTGCACTCGAGTTTTCGTAAGCATGCACAAGGTCCGATTCGAGTGAAAGGACCGGGGATACCAGCACGTCATCCACTATTACTATATCCTCATCCCTGCCTGCTATCTCGGCCAGGCAGAAATTTCTCAACCTCGAATATATAGGATCCTTTCTATCCTCTACATCTGTATAATAGAAAGACGCCTTTCGTGAATAAGATTCAAAATGCATCACATCCTTGTAACCGAGGAACTTCAGGTATGCATCCTTCAGGTATGGATGTGACCTCACCTTTCCCTTGACGTATCTCCTGAGGGACTGTTCTGCTATCCTCTGCTTGATCTCAGATATCTCCGAAAAGATTGCAAAGAGGTTATGTGTTGCCAGTGCCTTTGTTTTCTCCTCTTTCTCAAGGTCTCTCAGCTCGTTTATCGTGTATCTGTCAGCGAGCGGGCTCCAGGCTGGCATTCTTTCCAGGTCAGAAAGATCCACCGTCCGATCCTGCAAAAGGATGCGATCATCCCTTGCATACTTGATGTAAGAGGCAGAATCGAACATATCCACTCCGGCGAGTACAGATAGAGCAAGGAACATGGGATGACCTCCGCCGAAAAGGTGTATGGGCTTTGAAAAATCTGCATTCATCTTTGCAGAATGTATTGCCGAGATTAGATTTGCATATGAATACGACTCAAGCATAGGTACAACGCCCCCGATAGGCAGATACCGGACCGCTGAACTGCTCATTATCCTCGCTGATCTTTTCCTCAACGAGGGATAAATGGACCCCTGGATGGTGCCAGCATATATTGTTCCGTCATCCTTTATTTCATGCGTTCGCCTGTAAGTTTCCTCGACTGCATATTGTGCCTTGGTGAAACTGTCATCTGGTGTGGAAAAGATATCAAGGATCGTGCATATGTCGCTTCCAATACTCTTCTGGAAATCAAGCATATCCTTGTTGGTATATTCAATGCCGCCGTATACAAAGGACTGGAATGTTCCAGAATCTGTCATAATTGGCCCGTCAAATCCGACCAGTGAATGGACCCCTTGTTTGAGAGCCTTCTCTGCGAGTTCCGGTGTTCTCTTTATGATATAGCTGTTCGTGATAAGAGCCTGCATTCCAAGCTTACTCATCTCACCGGGCGAAAGCACAATGATGTTTGGGTTAATTACAGGCATTACTCCAGGCGTTTCTATGATTCCATGAGGTGTCTGGAATCTTGCTATCCTAGCAAGTCCATCCCTATCGACAATTTCAAATGTTCCATTTTCAGCCAAGTAGAAGCACCATCATTCCTCATAATAATAATTACCCGTGGATTTCTGTTCACGATCCAAAGCACTTCCTACCTTGTTTATCCTGGGGCGGTTTGTGATCTTGTCTCTTCTGAATGTTATACCGACAGTCTTGAGGAAAGTGTTCATTCCATTCTTCATAGGGAGAGGGCCTTCCGACATGCCAAATTTGCCGGGTTCGCCATTGAAAACAATAAGGCTGTCTGATACAAGATCGATGAAATAAATATCATGATCGATCACAATTGCACTCTTCCTGTTCCTTTCCATAACCTTCTTCAATATCTTCGCAGCTTCCATCCTGTATGCGGAGTCGAGATGCGCTGACGGTTCATCCAAAAGATATAGATCCGCATCTATAGCGAGATTCAGTGCAATCGAAAGCCTCTGAAGTTCTCCTCCTGAAAGCTCCGGCACATTCTTCATCATGATCTCATCAATGCCTAGGGGGTGGAAGATCTCTGCCTTCACAAATGTATCAGTGAATTTCTCCTTCAGTGCCAGCATGAGCATCTCCTGGCATGTGCCTTCGAAATTGGTTGAAATGTACTGTGGTTTATAAGCAATCTTCACGTTCTTGTCTATCTCGCCTGAGTCTGGCTGCATCTCACCGGCCAAAAGCCGCGCAAATGTTGTTTTACCAAGAGCATTTCGGCCAAGACAGCCGACGATCTCCCCGGAATGAATCCTTCCTTCATTCACTGAAAGGGAAAAACCATTGAACTCCTTGGTCAGTCGAGACCATTTAGTTACTTCGAAACCGCTCTCATACCTGTGCATCGATCTTGATTCAAACTTGATTTCATCCGGCCTTATCCTTATGTTCTCTTCCCTCAGGAAGCCGGCAAGGAATGAATTTATGGCCCTGCTCGACGTTCTGACTTCGGTTATGACACCATATGCCCCTGGGGTTCCATACACTATGTGAACGTTTTCCGCTATCCAGTCCATAAGGGCAAGATCATGCTCCACAATCATGACGTTCTTTTCCTGCGCAAGAGATGATATTATCTCCGCCACTTTAAGGCGTTCTCCAACATCAAGATAGGATGAGGTCTCATCGAACAGGTATGTGTCCCCTTCCCTGATTACGGAGGCAGCGATCGCCATCTTCTGAAGTTCACCGCCTGAGCACTCCCTTACATCCTTGCTCAGTGAGTTTTCGAGAGAAAGCTTCCTTATTATTTCATCGAGCTTCCCATTTTCCTCTGTTTTATTAAGTATGCTCCCTATTGTTCCACTAACTACCTTGGGTATCTGATCCACATACTGGTTCTTTAGAATCACCTTGTTCTTTCCAGCGTAGAGATCCTTGAAATACTTACCCATGATGTTATTGGAGAACTTTTCCAATACGGCATCTACGTCGCCGGGTTTGTCATAATTGCCGAAGTTCGGTACCGTTATTCCGCTGAGTATGTTCAGAGTTGTGGTCTTCCCGGTCCCGTTCTGCCCAAGTATGCTTGTAACTTTCCCCCTGCTCAATGTCGGGTAGAAATACAGCCGGAACTGGTTCTCGCCATACTGATGAAATACTTCCTTATTCAACTCATCTGGCAAAGTGATTATCTTTATGGCGTCGAAGGGACATCTCTTGACACAGATACCGCACCCGATGCACAAAGATTCTGTTATAACAGGCTGTTCATTTTCCACGGGAAATTCTATGGTCGGTATACCGCTCCTAACCGGAGGACAGTAAAATCGACACTCATGATTGCATTTCTTTGGGTGGCATTTTTCCTTCTCCAGGATTGCAACATGCATTTGCAATCACAAGGTGGGTTTCCAAAAATCCTCTGGCATCTGGTCGTAAATCTGAAAATCTTCGGACTCCTCGACCAATTTTTCCTCTACCTTGAACTTTGAGAGGACTTCTATCTTGTTGACATTCAGGATCCAGTAGTGAATTCTCCATTCCCTGCCATCGTAGAGAGTTGTTTCTTCCCTCTCGGTCTGAAGAACCCCTATATCCTCCATTGTGTAGAAGGCATCCCTGTCCTCAGGCTCGAGCATATTGTCGATAACCCTGTCATTATAGCCAAAAAAGTTAATGAGGTGTTCAGCCGCATCTATCGCTTCATCGCTGCTCATTCTCCTGTTCTGGAGGCTCAATCCCTTGCTTATCGCAGTAGACAGTTTATAGATATCAGTAAAATGTCTGTTAGACGAGTCATTATTTGTGATTTTAGTAATATTCTTCATAAAACACCATTTAGTGATCTTTATTAGCCACAGGTTAGTGCAAAAACATTTATAAGGTTATTGTGGAATTTTCGTCATGTTCTCGAATGTCAGATCCATTGAGACAGGATGTCTGAATATTATGTTTTTACCGCATCAATTTTTGCTTAAAGTTAGAAACCTTTAATACCAATAGGTATACTGGAAAAAACTAAATGGCGCACCATTTATGTCCCCTATCATTCTCAGCTTGGGCAATTCTTTAAATATTTATGAAGCAGGAGCCTCCTAAGTTAAGAATTCTTAAGATTTTTTGCTGCTAAGAAATAAAAGTCAACATAAGGATCAGTTTGCGGCCAAAGTGACTCTTCTTGGCAGTATGGGTATAATGACCACAGAAACAACCCCAATCAGGATCAGAACCCACATGGAATCAGCAAGTGAAACATTCAGCACTCTGTAAAGCAAAGAAAACAGACCGATCCCAACAGCACCACCTATTGTGTTGCCTAACCCCCACACGAGGCTGTTGGACGATGCAGACACCGATTCAGGTGTCAGTTCCTTGACATATTCAATCAGAATTGGAAATATGCTGAATACAAAGAACGCAAAGAGGGTAAGCAGGATAACCATTAGGTAAAAGTTCGTCGTAAGCATTAGCAGAACCATTGAAAGAACCGCAAAAACGCTTGTTATTGTAACTACAGATTTTCCGCCCCATGCCGAAGTAAGATACCCAAACAGTATCTGCCCGACGACAGGTGCAAGGAATGCAGCAGAGATCGCCTCAGTTACAAGATTGCTATTATTCAGGATGCTGTTGAAGTAATAAGGCATGAACGTATATAATCCGGTCGAAAATATAGACCTGACAAAAATAACAATCATAAGGAGATAAATTATGGGCACCACCTTTCCACTTGCATGCATTTCTCTTTCCGGTTTTTTTCTGTGAGAAGAACTGTTCCTCCTGAAAGTGGACAGTCCCCCAAGAACGACCAGCGAAGCCGCAACCTCATATAATGCTATTACGTAAAGCGAGCTAGTGATTCCAAATAAAGGAAGCAGTGTTGCAAGTATTAGCGGCACAACGGATCTCCCCACGCTTCCGATTGAGCTGTTCACGCCGAGGAGGGTACCGGAAGACTTGCCTTTGAATGCGCTGGATAGCACCGAGCCGCCTATCGGGTGGTAGACGGACTGGCCAAGGCCAAACAGAGCAGTTCCCGCGATTACGATCTCATTGACCTGCCTGAGATGCAGAAAAGCAAAGGCGAAAAGCGACAAAGCGGCACCCTGAATGGCTATCCCCAGGAAAATCAGGAGACCGTCCCTGTCGAGCCTATCCGCAAACCTTCCGATTAATGGACTGACAAGTCCAGAGATCAGGTTGTAAATCATCGCTCCGAAACCAAGTATTATGAAATTAACGTGGAGGGCAGTATAATAATTTATCAGAACAGGAAAAACCAGCAAGTTACCGTCATTTGCGAAATGCGCAACTGAAGTGTATGTTATTGCCGTTATCTCCCTTCTCATCTCCTACCCGATAGCAGCCTGATATATATCGAAATCTCCGTGTTTCCCGGAATAATGATAATTGTTATTGTGTATGAAGAATCATTTAATTTTACCAGTGCTATCCGTAACACATGGGGAAAATATTCTTCTTCCCTGCCAGGCACAGCCAACAGTATCCTGGAGCAGCATCCGCACCTGACCGGTTCGAGGTTTTTTCAGCCGATACTATGATAAAGGGAAGCCGGGCTGTAATCTTGCATGGGAACAAATTCTTTCACACTATGGCCGAAAGGAATGAGCTGGCCGGAACGATCGATAGCATAGACTCATCTGAGGAAGAAAGGAGTGTGTACACACACATAATGAGGAATGCGGGGAAGAAGAAACAAGTCTTCTCCTTTCCATTATTGATGGGAATCGTGAACTGCACCCCGGATTCCTTCTATCCCGGGTCAAGGTTTGATCCTAGTATTCCAGGATCAATCGAAAACCTTCTAAACAGCAAAGTTGACATCCTTGACTTTGGTGGCGAGAGTACAAGACCGGGATCCGCCAAGTTACAGGTTGAAGAGGAAATTAGAAGGATTCTTCCCGCTGTCAGCGCTGTTTCCAGCGGTTCCTCAATTCCAATATCAATTGACACCAAAAACTATGAAACACTTCAACGTATGCTTGAGTTTGGAATTGAGTATGCCAACGATGTATCTGGGTTCTCTGATGAAAAAATGAGAAAAATTGTCAGCGAAAACAGTCTGAACGCGGTCTTGATGCATTCACGCGGAACACCCGAAACAATGCAGTCCATGACTCATTATGATGACATCATCGCAGAGATAGTTGAGTATCTCTTTGACAGGCTTATCCTTTTACGGCGGGATGAAATCAGCTTGGAAAAGATAATACTTGATCCTGGAATTGGTTTTGCCAAGACCTGGGCAGGCAACTTAGCCATTCTTGCAAATATCGGTAGCCTTGACCTTGGATTCCGGACTTTGGTGGGCACTTCAAGGAAAAGCTTCATCGGCCATATTACGGGCCAAAAAGTGGAAAGCAGGCTTCCCGGCACGATATCAACATCCATCTATTTAGCTAACCACGGAACTGATATCATCAGGATCCACGATATTAATGAAAACAGGGAGGCCCTGGAAGTTATGAGATCAATTTGTGATTTCAGGAATGAGTCCCTTTGAGAGGCATTCCTTGCAGTAACCCCTGATTATCACATCAACATTATTTACCTTGAAGCCCTTTGCCTCGGCGCTTTTTCCCAGGTTATTACATTCTATTTCAACATCTTCTATAGAGCCGCATGAAAGGCATACGAAATTAGCATGCTTTTCCAGGTTTGTCTCATACCAGGTGGTCCCGTTGACCTCGAACGAAGTCAGTATTCCAGACATTGTGACAGCTCTCAGTATATTGTATACAGTTGCAACTGTTATCGATGGTTCGACCTTGACGACCGATTTATAAACGTCTTCCGCAGTAAAATGTCCGGGTGATTCATTTATGTATTCGATCACCCTGAGTCTCTGTGGTGTTATCTTAAAGTTGTATTTCTTCAGTTTCTCCACTTGTTCAGTTAGAGTCATAAGACGAGAATCTATTATCAATTAATAAGTATTTACACTTACATGATAGGACTTATTACTTTCGTCAGAAAATCTTAGCACATGGGTTAAATGGAAATAAGCTATGCAATTTTCACAGGACCGATCTTCTTTTGGTACTGGCCAGCTCACCTTTTGCCTGCTTTATAGTATGTTTCAGCACTATTCCTGTGGAAAAACCGCATTTTTTGCAACTGCCGTCTTCATCTATGTCTCGGATATCGCTTGAGAATCCATTTCTATATATAAGAAGGGAGCCGCAGGATGGGCAATATGTTGATTCATATAAACCACCTGGAACATTCCCTATGTAGACATATTGCATCCCTTCCTCCTTAGCGAGTGCGTGATGCTTTTCCAGAGTTGAAACGGGGGTTGAAGGAATATTAATCATCTTGTAGTCAGGATGGAAGCGGAGAAAGCTTACAGGTATCGAAATGCCAGCCTTTTCCTTGATTTTCCTGATCATTGCTCTTGCATCTTCCATGGAGTCGCCAACCTCCGGTACCACCAGGTCAGTTACTTCAACATGAATGCCTTCTGAAATCGCATTTCCAATCGTATCGAAAATCGGATCTGCACTTGGAACGGAGATGTATTTGCGGTAAAAGGCGTTGCTTGCATTCCCTTTAAAATCTATGGTCATACTGTCGAGAAACGAAGAAGCGTATTCAATTGCCTCGGGCGTCTCATAACCATTAGTAACAAAAATGTTTATCAGACCTTTGCTTCGAGCAAGCATGCCGACATCATGGGCGAATTCCATGAAGACAGTGGGTTCATTGTATGTGTAGGCGATGCCATTACAGCCAAGCTCTATCGCAAGTTTGACTATTTCCCTTGGTTCCATATAAGTTCCCTGTACGTCCTTTCTCTGACTCATGCTGTAATTCTGGCAGTATTGGCATGCAAAGTTACATCCTGTCGTTCCAAACGACAGGATACTTGATCCCGGTAGCTTGTGGAACACTGGTTTCTTCTCAATGGGATCTATCTGGATAGAATATGGCATGGAATATGTCAAGAGATCCAGCTTTCCACCTGAATTCACTCTGATTCCGCAAAATCCTGGTTGTCCAGGTGCGAGCCTGCATCTTCTCACACATGCAGTGCAGATGACGCGCTGACCCTCCTGCTTTTCATAAAGCACTGCCTCCATAGTTAATATAAGCTGTTCTTGGCTATAAGAGTTGCTGCTCTATTTATATGCAACAAAAGCTGCATATCCGACGACACTGCTGTAGTCACCACTTGAATCGCCTGAATTACTGTGATGCAATAACTCTATCTTCCCGTTCATCCTCTTTGTGGCAAGCATAAGTGTGGCTATCGGGCCATAACCGCAGGCCGTTGCGTTTATGCGATCCATGACATTATAGAAAGACACCACATCGAGTGACTCAATTGCCTTGATGAGTTCGGAATCCTTTGCGTCGGCTTTTCTTGCAGGTTCATAATGTGTGAGATCAGAGCTTGCAATTATTAATCTATCTTGCATCAGATCTGAGACAACTGGTGCAAGCCCATTTGCCATTTCAAGACTCTGATCTCCCATGGAAATCGGGAGTATGCTGCAGCCATCGTTGAAGAGGTACTGAAGCCACGGCACCTGCACCTCGATTGAATGTTCATCATCAAAGGCTATTTCCGAAGCCAGCGGAGCATTCCTAATCGTCTGCATTTGCTTGATGGCTTCAACATCAATTTTGCAGTTTCCTAGAGGGGTCTCCCATGTACCGGCAGGATAATAAAATGTTTCATACGGATAGCCGGAATGCTTTGGTCCAATTATAATGAATTTCCTCCTTTTATCGTTCCTGATTAGATTGAATGCAAACGAGGCTGTATAACCGGAATATATATAGCCTGCATGTGGCACTACGACGCCAATTATATCTCCTTTCGCCGCAATACCGTAGGATCGTGATAGAAGGTTATCTATCATTCCTCTCAACTCGTCCCGGCCTGCGGGATAGAACATGCCAGCAACTGATGGTTTTCTGTTCAACAATGTTAATATCAATGCTAGAAATAAAAGATTATCCTTATGGCAATAAAGACCGGTGAAACCGGGGAAATGGCCAAAATACTCACGTCCCTTGCCCGGGAGGCAGTTGAAGCCTATATAAAGGAGGGTAAAACAATCACAATAACCGGTAAAGACCCAATCTTCAAGAGAAATGTCGGCATCTTTGTCACGATAAGAAAAGGAAATGATTTGCGCGGATGCATTGGATATACCGAACCACCATGGCCTTTGAGCCAGACACTTGTAAAGGCGGCTATCGCATCTGCCACTGAGGATCCCAGGTTCCGGCCAATCTCTTCCAGAGAACTCAGTGGTCTAGAATATGAGGTCACAATCCTGACGGAACCGGTGGAAATCCATCCAGCTACAGGAACTGATATCCAAAGGATTCAGATCGGCAAGCACGGACTCATGATAGAGGCTTACGGAATGAGAGGATTACTGCTGCCCCAGGTAGCCGTTGAAGAGGGCCTCAACGCTTCTGAATTCCTTGACGCGACATGCGAGAAAGCCGGCCTGCCACCTGGCTGCTGGAAATCCACGAACGCAAAGGTATATTTGTTTGAAGGCATCGTATATGACGAAATAAAGAGGGGATGAAAGATAGTTATATCCATACCCGTTCACGAACTATGACTTATTCAGTAGTGGCAATGGATCCGGCACAGGAACTTGTGGGAGTTGCTGTTGCAAGCAGGTTTATAGCAGTGGGTGCCGTAGTTCCTTGGGTGAGGCATGGTGCTGGCGCAATAGCAACGCAGTCTTATGCAAATTACTCTTTTGGGCCTGACGGGCTGGACCTTCTTTCAGATCACTCTGCCAAGGAAACACTGAAAATTCTCCTTGACAAGGACCCTCAAAGAGAGAAGAGGCAGGTCGGAATCATTGACTCGAGAGGTAAAGTCGCATCGTTCACTGGCAAGGAATGCCTCGACTATGCAGGTAGCATAGAAGGCAAAAACTTTACTGTTCAGGGAAATATTCTTACTGGGCGGAACGTGCTGGAGAGTATGGCATCAGAGATGGAGATGGATCTGCCCTTCATCGATCGCATGATTCGGGCACTCAAAGCAGGTGAGGCGGCAGGAGGAGATAGTCGGGGCAAGCAGGCTGCCGCAATTTTGATCGCAGGAAAAACCCTCGAATTTGTCGATTCTTCTAGAATAGTCATGGATATAAGGGTGGATGATCATCCAGAACCTGTCAGAGAACTTGAGCGTATCTCAAAGGTCTGGCAGGCAGTCCATTGGGATTCATCCAAGCTGAAGATAGCAGATAATAGTAGAGAAATAGACCTTGCCATAAGAAAGCTTGGCTTTACGTCCCTGAAGGATTGGGCTGGAGCAAGAGGCCTTGATCACAACATATCAGATACTGAGATAGGTTCAAAGACGCTGGATTCTCTCATAAGTGAGAGTAAATCAAATACCTACGCAATATTGCCCGGAAAATGAAATTTAGAGTTTTATGACCATCAGTGTTTTGGTGTCAACAATCCCTGCTATGTTCCTAATCTTGCTAACTATGAAGCTCTCCAGGATGGGGTAGTCTTTCGCTTCTACCTTCACTATTATGTCATATTCTCCAAATAGAGTGTATATTTCCTCAACGTTTGCCAATGATGCCAGGTCAGAATAAACCTTTTCTTCCGCTCCTGGCTTTGTGTTGATCAAAACATATGCCGTAACCAATTTGATCTACCAGACTCTCTAATTGTATGTTATAGATAAACATTGCCTAATTGTTTGACATCCGTGTTTACTTGAATGAACCAACGTCTACGAAATATAACCTAAATTATGGAATCCTCTTGGTGTGACAAGCAATAACATAGAATTGCTTGCTTAAATATCTCAATGAAAATTTATATAATGTGGCGGGATTGGGCAGACAGCACACCGGACACTCGATTGTGCGGCATGATTGGCTGGCGTTAGACATGATATATATTGAAGGTGATAGAGATGAGGAATCCGGCAAACCTGGTTGGAGGAGTCGGACCTGGTCAGCCGATCAGTCTGCTCGAATCCGTTAATATTCATTTTTCTTACGAGAACGGCTACAAGGTTTTCGAGAACATCAATATCTCGGTAGGTCAGGATAAATTTGTAGGAATCGTGGGTCCTTCTGGGATCGGTAAATCAACCCTTTTGCGCATAATGGGCGGTTTCCTTGCACCTGATTCCGGTGCAACTTATCTGATGGGTAAAAAGATTACGAAGCCTACACCCAAGGTCGTTTTTGTTCATCAATCAATCATAACCTTTCCCTGGATGACTGCGCTAGAGAATGTAATGCTCTCTCCCAGATCAATGAAGGTTCCACAGTCGGAGGCAGAAATTGTAGCAATGAAGGCTCTAGAGGACGTTGGGCTCCAAGGGTTCGAGGAACTGTACCCCAAGGAGATGAGCGGCGGAATGCGCCAGAGGGTTGCAATAGCTAGAGCATTGGCGGCAAATCCAATGGTCCTTCTTATGGACGAACCTTTTTCCCATCTGGATGAGCTGACGGCAGAAGGTCTGAGGCAGGATATCTACAACATTCTTTTCCGCGTCGACACCCCTCTAAAGGGCGTAGTTCTTGTTTCGCACAACCTGACGGAGGTCCTGGAACTGGCGGATGAGATTTACATCCTCAACAATATACCTGCTACCGTTGTAGGCAAGCTTGTTGTCGACATACCGAGGCCACGAAGCATAAGAAATCCGAAATTCAGCGAATACCTCGATATCCTGTACACAAAGCTCTCTCCGCCCGGTGGTAAGAAAAATGAATGAAGATCTCATCATTTTCTTTTCTGTCCTTGCAACAGCAGGCCGCGTTCTGGGTCTCGTCCTTCTTTCTATAGTGACAGGGTGGCTTCTTTCATATGGTGCAATCAAGGGGAAAATTTTTGAGAATATATTTATCTCGATTTCAGAGGTTTTTGAGTCAGTTCCTGTGATATCCTTCTTTCCAGTTGTGTTGATCCTCTTCATAACAAGAATTGGTGGATCGTTGGGTGTGGAGCTTGCCGCAGATTTTCTGGTGTTCACAGCTGTTGTCTGGAACATCTGGATAGCGGAATACCAGGCTTTCAAGACAATACCAAGGGAAATGGTTGAAGTCGGCGAGAATTACAGGCTTGGTTTCTTCTCCATTCTGCGAAATATATACATACCTTTCTCTATACCCAGGATAGTTGCGAACCTATTTCCCAGCATATCTGACGGCTTTTTCTACATTACGGTAAGCGAAGTTTTCACAATCGGTATCACGACTTACCAGACTTTCGGGATAGGCACAGAAATGCAGGCTCTGATATCTGCAGGAAATACTAACGGAATCCTTCTTGCTTTTGTTTTTCTTGCACTCGTTATAATGATCATAATTTATTTTCTGCGCACGTTCAGCAAACATGCCGTCGCTAAATATACTGTGGATACGGACACACCGGTTATAAGGAGGGGGAGGTTCAGTTTCAAGAATACAACTAGACGAATCTCAGCAACAGCAGCAACGCCCTTCACAAGGCTCTCCAAGTATTACAGGAGAAGAAACCCATCCATGAAAAACGAGATGTTCGAGCCTGAACGCGCAGGCGTAAACTATTCCCGTTATATTTTGGCAACTATTGGTCTCGTTATACTTGCAATTATCCTTTACTCTTCAACTCTTCTGGTATTGAGCGTATCGGCAGGGGAGTGGTCTAACTTGTTGGCTCTCACGCCTCAAATTATTATCGGGCTTTTGTATGACTATTCACGGGTTGCAGTCGTAATCGCTGTTACCTTCGTAATCTCGATCACGCTTGGGTATTACCTGGCAGTGAACTCCAGAGCGGAATCCGTGGGTGTTCCGTTGATACAGGTCCTGACGGCGTTTCCAGCACCCGTATATTTTCCCTTTGTCTATATTGCCTTCTATCCCGACTTCCATTCGGTGTTCGGACCATTGACAAGTGAATTTTTCGTCATTGCACTAGCATTTATTAGTACATTCTATTATCTTTTTTACTCATTCTGGATGGGAGTAAAGGCCATGCCCTCGGAGTATCAGGAACTTATGAAAAACCTGAATATGGGATTCTTCAGCAAGATGCGGAGAGTTATAATTCCATCCACTTTTCCGTATCTTATAGCTGGTATATCCTCAACAATAAACAGTACTTGGGGAGGCCTGATGATTGGAGAATACTGGCCATCAATTTATGGGTCCAGAACCTTGGAGGTCAGCAATGGGCTGATGCGTTTTATCGATATCAATACAAGATCCGGGAACCTTGGCGCTGCAGCATGGGCTTCTTTTGTCTTCGGTATAGTGGTGGTTGTCTTCTCAATATTCTTCACGCGTAGGATGATGGACCTTGCAAGAAAGAGGTACGTTGCTGAGGAAGGCGTCTTTGCAGCTTAACTCGGAAAAACTGCATGAAGGTGTCCATGGAACATATGAACACAGATCGGGAAACAGAAGCAGAATGCTTAAATTCAAAATAAAATTATGGTTGATGTAAGATGAAAGCAAACCTGTTCCAGTTTTTTTCTGTGTCAAATCGTTCAGGAGATCCGGAGTGATAGATTAATGAGTCATGCCATCAGTGGGTACGTAGTCTTAAATTACGAATTCAAGCGCCTGGTGAAACTGAAGGATGGGGATTGAATTGGCTGAAGTAGTTGACCCAAACTCAAGAATTGCTGACCTGATAGGTCTCCTCTACGTTCTGAACAACATGTTCGATGGTAAGGCGGACCTTTACATGCTTGAAAAGGAGATGGAGGTCGACCTCGATGAACTGATGCCGATTGTCTACACTGCATCCATGATGGGATTTGTGCTCTTTGAAACAGGTGACCTTTCGATAACGCCGCTGGGAAGGGAACTAATTAAATCAAGTATCAAGACACGAAAGGAGTTAATAAAAAAATCACTAAAAGGTTTGGAGCCATTTAAGACAGCCCTGAGCCTGAGAGACTTCGAGCTTGATAACCTCCTTGATGCACTTCAGGAAAAAGGCGTTCAGACTTTCAACTCGCCCACAGGGCACCATGACGTTGAACTTACGCTGATAGAGTGGGGTATTTACTCAGGCCTCCTGAGGAAAGATGGCGACAGCTTTATTGTGAAATCATGACAATCAACCCGCTTTTAGCGTCGTATCTACTGTGAAATAATTTGTCACTTTCGAATGACGCAATTATTCCTTTAAATTTTGTTTTTGAAAGCAGTTTGGACATCAAACTTGCAAGAAAAAATTAATATATTAACGAAGGCATTACAAACTATGCAATCCTCTAGACTTAAAGTAATGATGGCTCTACTTGTCGTGTTAGTTATGGTCCTATCTGGTATGGTCTTTTTGGTAGATAACGCACCCTCTTCAGGTAATTCTAGTGCTTCAAGTCATCTGTCCATATCACATTCAACAACTGGAACGCTAATTAATCATTCATCTCCTCCTGCAGCTACTTCTGGATCTAAAACTAAAGCACTTTCCTTAGCACAGCGGGAGCAACTTCAGCAATCTGCGATCCAGCAGGCCAAGCAGCTTGGAATACCCATGAAATATCTTTACCTGCCTGACTATACATCAAAATCCACTATATTGAATGGGCACGTCACGCCAGGTTACATATCTTCTCCGGCACCGATGGGTGTTGCAGACTATGGACTTATGAACCAGTCTGGTACGGTTGTAACTTATAATTATACAACCAGCAGTTTCATGGCGTCCATTAACCTGAATAACTTTTCAGACTTCAACTTGGGTGATAATGCACCCCAATCAGTCAGTATGCAGCTGAACTCAGTCTTAAACAATGTTGCACTCTTAGGCAACGACAGCTATAATATGTGGACGCAGAATGTCATATTTCTGAGTCCCAGGACCAACACTATAGAATTCCTTGATAACGTTTGGAATTTCTCTTCTCCAACTGCAACGATGAATCCCAGCACAATCCTTTATTCAAGCGCTGTTGCCAGTGGTCATGGCCAGAACACCTATTATCACTATGGTTACAGTGCGGTATATAACATTACCTTCCCACTCAGCATAAACGTGTATCTTAACTCAACGCTTGTTAACAAAAACAGTGCAGTTTTCTTCAACTACTCTGTTCCTCAGGATCATCTGAGCGGTACTTATGATGAAGTTGTATTCAACTCGACATATGGACAGCCTTCTTCATACAGTGCGCCTGATCCCCACTATTATGTCAGCGGAACCCAGGTCACTCCGACGGGCTTCATTCCATACGATGCTGAGATAATGATAGGCGGACCTGGTGGTGGAAGCACAGCTGACATATCACAGATCAACGGAACCATGAATCTTGAATATATGAATGCGACGACATCTTCATATCACAACGTCAGGGCAGCCTATGATATAGGATCACAAACAGGTGAGACCTCAACAGGAATAGATGTTTCCTACAGCGGTTCTACCGCTTATCTTCAGACTGGTCCTTCTCTTGTATATGGATTGTGGAATAACACATACAGCCAGACCAAATACAGCATTCAATATAACGATGTTATGAATTCTTCGATAACCTTTACGGGCAATGTAGCCAAAGATTTCTCTGGTGCTTTATTGTATCACCAGACTGGTACTTCTGGCTACGGTCCTTCAAACAACATAACCAATATGTATGTTGCTTATAACAAAACTGACCTATTCATTGGTCTGCAGGAAAATGTAAGTGGAAACTCACTTGTTTTGTACATTCTCAACAATACTAACTCCGGTTATGGTTCCACAAACATGTCCACATATCCTCAATGGGGACTAAACGGAATGAGACTGAGCAGAGCTGCAAATGAAATTTTCACCGTATATTATTCATCAGCAAACATAAACGGGACAAACAAGATGTATAAGATCACATCGCTTACTTCGGCGTCACCGATAACCGCTTCCCCAATAAGTTACAACGTTCTTTTCAATCCAACTGATAACAGCACAGAGATAATGGTGCCCCTAAGCGAGATAGGGCCCGCCTATAACAACGGAACCCTGAATATTAGCCTGGCCGCATTTGTAATCGGAGGTAGTGGGTTCTACGTAGGCACCGGCGTTCCTTATAACCAGCCGGAAAAATATCCTAATTCGTCCCCTAACTACTTCAACATTACGAATTACATCAATACGGTAGATTACGTACCTGTCTCGTCTTCGCCTTTCATTTTCGTACAGAGCAATGCATCACTTGCAACGCTTTACTTGATGTATGGTTGGTCCCCTTCCAGCAAGTTCGTCCTGCCGACGGCAAATTATATGTTCCAGGTACTGAACAATTACTATCTACCAGTTTATGGCGTTCTTTCCAACTCTGGCTCAACCAACGTTATAATGATTAAGAATGTATCCATGGGGATATATACTCCAATCATAGCAAACTCAAATTCACAATTGGCAGGGTTATCTCAATCTGGAAATGGAACCATAAATAATCCGTACATAATACATGCAACTGGTATTCTTGACCCTCTATTTGGCCAGCTCAATGATTATCTTTTCCAGGTCTTTCCCGGCACACTCTTGAGCAATACTACGGCTTATACTGTAATCCTAAATTCAAGCCTGTCCATTAATTATCTAGGCTACTGGGGTCTTGATATAAACTATCTGGATGCAGTTTACGGCATCTATATGCCAAATAGCAATATCCTGCCAACCGAACTATACAACGCATCAAACATTGAAATTGTGGGGGGGTATTTCCTAACATGGTATTTCTTCGAGGACTTTGCTAATGCAGCCTCTATTATGATATGGAATTCGACCAATGTATATGTCATCGATAATCAAATAATATCGACTGGAATCGGTCTATTGATTTACAATCCGCCATACCAGGTAGGAAACATTACTGTTAACGGGAATATATTTTGTGGCTTGAATGTCCTCCAATTTAACAAGGAAACAAATAGCATTAATCAGGAGCTGGCATTTGATTCAAGCTTTGATAATGGTGCTGCTCAGTATGGTATTCAAATGTATAGTAGTGGAAACTTAATATTTCACAATGAGTTTGCCACGCAGACTCCAGTATTCAGTCCTGAGTACAACTTTTATGAGGGTACTTACGCAGCTTATTATGACTACTGGAACAACACTTCCACAGGAAATGCTTACTGGAACTATAACCTGGTCACTCCTTTCAATGAAACCGGAATGATATCAAGTGGGTATGACTACTTCCCTGATTCTTTTGTTAGAGGTGCAAATGTAACATTCGAAACGGGGTTGAGCTATACTTCCAATCTTTCAATTGCTATATTAGGACTCATCTCTTCCGGTGTTAACAATATTACAATATACAAGTTATTAGACGTGGGTCTAACAACTAACTATTATGCAGTATATGGAGATCCAACTACGGGATACGCTAGCCTCACTGTAACCTCATATAACTATAC
>JAJYZI010000020.1:5258-21986 GCA_021800105.1 Thermoplasmata archaeon | reverse complement strand
CGACAGTCTTGAGGAAAGTGTTCATGCCATTCTTCATGGGGAGGGGACCTTCCGACATACCATATTTCCCAGGTTCACCATTGAAAACAATAAGGCTGTCGGATACAAGATCTATGAAATATATGTCGTGATCGATGACAATTGCGCTCTTCCTGTTCCTTTCCATGACCTTTTTCAATATCTTCGCGGCTTCCATCCTGTATGCAGAATCGAGGTGCGCGGACGGTTCATCCAGCAGATACAGATCTGCGTCAATGGCAAGATTTAATGCGATTGAAAGCCTCTGAAGCTCACCGCCGGAAAGCTCCGGTACATTTTTCATCATTATCTCGTCAATTCCAAGAGGATGGAAGATTTCTGCCTTAACAAACGTATCTGTGAATTTCTCTTTCAGTGCCAGCATGAGCATATCCTGGCAAGTACCTTCGAAATTGGTCGAAATATATTGAGGTTTATAAGCAATCTTCATGTTCTTGTCAATCTCCCCTGAGTCAGGCTGCATTTCGCCTGCCAGGAGACGAGCAAACGTTGTTTTACCAAGCGCATTTCTGCCAAGACAGCCCACTATCTCTCCTGAATGAATCTTTCCTTCATTCACTGAAAGGGAAAAACCATTGAATTCCTTGGTCAGGTGGGACCACTTGGTGACCTCGAAGCCGCTCTCGTACCGGTGCATGGACCTTGATTCGAACTTAATCTCATCAGGTCTTATTCTTATGTTCTCTTCCCTCAGGAAACCAGATAGAAATGAATTAATTGCCCTGCTTGACGTTCGCACCTCTGTTATGACACCATAGGCTCCCGGTGTACCATACACTATATGAACATTTTCCGCTATCCAGTCCATAAGCGCAAGATCATGCTCCACTATCATCACGTTCTTTTCATGCGCAAGCGACGATATAATCTCTGCAACCTTAAGGCGTTCTCCAACATCAAGATAGGAAGAAGTCTCATCAAAGAGGTATGTGTCCCCTTCCCTGATTACGGAGGCAGCGATCGCCATCTTCTGCAGTTCACCGCCAGAGCACTCCCTGACATCCTTGTTCAGTGAATTTTCGAGAGAAAGCTTCTTTATCATCTCATCGAGCTTCCCGTTTTCCTCTGTTTTCTTAAGTATGCTGCCTATTGTTCCGCTGACTACCTTGGGAATCTGATCCACGTACTGGTTCTTTAGAATAACCTTGTTCTTTCCTGCGTACAGATCCTTGAAATACTTGCCCATTATGTTATTCGAAAACTTTTCCAGTACCGCGTCTACGTCGCCAGGTTTGTCATATTTGCCGAAGTTCGGTACAGTTATTCCGCTGAGTATGTTTAGCGTTGTTGTTTTCCCGGTTCCGTTTTGGCCAAGTATGCTTGTAACTTTTCCCTTGCTCAATGTAGGATAGAAATACAGCCGGAACTGGTTCTCTCCATACTGATGAAAGACTTCCTTATTCAACTCATCGGGCAATGTGATTATCTTTATGGCGTCAAAGGGACATCTCTTAACGCATATGCCGCAACCTATGCACAAAGATTCTGTTATTACGGGCTGTTCATTTTCGACGGGAAATTCAATAGTCGGTATGCCGCTTCTAACCGGAGGGCAGTAAAATCTGCACTCATGATTGCATTTCTTCGGGTGGCATTTTTCCTTCTCCAGGATTGCAACATGCATTTGCAATCACTGCGTGGGTTTCCAAAAATCCTCTGGCATCTGGTCGTAAATCTGAAAATCCTCGGACTCCTCAACCAATTTTTCCTCTACCTTGAACTTTGAGAGGACTTCTATCTTGTTAACATTTAGAATCCAGTAGTGAATTCTCCATTCCCTGCCATCGTAGAGAGTTGTTTCTTCCCGTTCGGTCTGGAGAACGCCTATATCCTCCATTGTGTAAAAGGCATCCCTGTCCTCGGGCTCAAGCATATTATCTATGACCCTGTCGTTATAACCGAAAAAGTTAATGAGGTGTTCGGCAGCATCTATAGCCTCATCGCTGCTCATTCTCCTGTTCTGGAGGCTCAACCCCTTGCTTATCGCAGAAGATAGTTTATAGATATCAGTAAAATGTCTGTTGGACGAGCCATTATTTGTAACTTTAGTAACGTTCTTCATAAAACACCATTTAGTGATCCATATTAGCCACTAGTAAGTGCAAAAACATTTATAAGGTTATTGTGGAATTTTCGTCATGTTCTTTCACGCCAGATTCAATGAGGCAGGATGTTCGAATTTTGTTGTTTTATTGCCCCAATTCCTGCATAGAGTCAGAAACATTTAATATCTATGGGTATAGTGGAAGGAATCAAATAGTGCACTTTAGATATTAACTATGACGCGCACCCTGCAAGATTGTATAATTTCTGAAGAACAAGGATCTACCATGCGATGCAAATTCCTTTTAATTTAGGTGCAAAGCACTAATGTCATATCAGGGTTCAGCTTGCGGATATCCTCACTCTTCTTGGCAGTATGGGTATAATAACAACAGAAACAACCCCAATCAGGATCAGAACCCACATGGAATCGGCGAGTGAAACATTCAGGACTCTGTAAAGCAATGCAAAAAGACCGATCCCGACGGCGCCACCTATCGTGTTTCCAAAGCCCCAAACTAGGCTGTTGGATGAGGCTGAGACAGATTGAGGTGTCAGTTCCTTCACATATTCAATCAGGATTGGGAATATGCTGAATACAAAGAATGCAAAGAGGGTAAGAAGTATAATCATGAGGTAAAAGTTCGTTGTAAGCATAAGCAGAATCATTGATAAAACTGCAAAAACGCTTGTTATCGTAACTACGGCTTTTCCACCCCAAGCTGAAGTAAGATACCCAAACAGTATCTGCCCGATGACAGGTGCAAGAAATGCAGCAGAGATTGCCTCTGTAACAAGATTGCTATCATTCAGGATGCTGTTGAAGTAGTATGGCATGAACGTGTATAAACCGGTCGAGAATATAGACCTGACAAAAATAACAATCATGAGGAGATAAATTATAGGTACGACCTTCTCACTTGCCTGCATCTCTTTTTTCGGTTTTTTTCTATGTGCGATACTGTTTCTCCTGAAGGTCGACAGTCCTCCAAGAACAACCAGTGAAGCCGCAACCTCGTATAATGCTATAATGTAAAGAGAGCTTGTGATTCCAAATAATGGAAGCAGGGTTGCGAGTATAATCGGTACGACAGATCTCCCGACGCTTCCGACTGAGCTATTCACGCCGAGCAGTGTGCCGGAAGACTTGCCTTTGAATGCGCTGGATAGCACCGAACCCCCTATTGGGTGATAAACCGACTGGCCAAGACCAAACAAAGCAGTACCTGCAACGACAATCTCATTGACCTGTTTTAAATGCAGAAAAGCAAAGGCGAAGAGTGACAAAGCGGCCCCCTGAATGGCTATTCCCAGGAAAATCAGCAGACCGTCCTTGTCGAGTCTGTCCGCAAATCTCCCGATGAATGGACTGACAAGCCCTGAGATCAGGTTGTATATCATCGCTCCGAAACCAAGTATTATGAAATCCACGTGTAGCGCAGTATAATAATTTATCAGCACGGGAAAGATCAGAAGGTTACCGTCATTTGCGAAATGCGCAACTGAAGTGTACGTTATTGCCGATGTCTCCCTTCTCATCTCCTACCAGATAGCAGCCCGATATATATCGTAATACCTGTGTCACGCCGATTTATTCGTAATTGTTATTACAAATGAAGAATCATTTAATTTGACTCTGCAATCCGTAACACATGGGGAAAATATTCTTCTTCCCTGCCAGATCGGGCCGACGCGATCCTAAAGAAGGATTCATGCCAGATCTCTTCGAAGTTTTCTCAGCGGATGCGCTGATAAGGGAAAGCAGGGAAGTCAAGCTGCATGGAAATGAATTCTTTCATAGTGTGGCCGAAAGGGATGAACTAGTCAGCATGATCAATGGCCTTGATTCGTCCGAGGAAGAGAGGTCCGTTTATACACACATCTTGAAGAACGCAGGGAGGAAGAACCGTGTCTTTGTTTTTCCGGCACTGATGGGTATCGTGAATTGCACCCCTGATTCCTTCTATGCAGGATCAAGGTTTGATCCTAGTGTTCCGGGATCGGTTGAAAATCTTTTACAGAGCAAGGCGGACATTCTGGATTTTGGCGGTGAGAGCACAAGACCCGGGTCCGCCAAGTTACGGGCAGAAGAGGAAATAGAAAGGCTTCTTCCGGTTGTCAGCACCATTTCAAGCAGTTCTTCAATTCCAATATCAATTGATACCAGAAACCCAGAAACACTTCAACGCATGCTTGAATTCGGGATTAAGTACGCAAACGATGTATCAGGCTTCTCGAATGTAACAATGAGAAAAATTGTCAGGGAAAACAATCTGGATCCAGTCCTGATGCATTCACGCGGAACACCTGAAACAATGCAGTCCATGACACATTACGATGACATTATCGCCGAAATAGTTGAGTATTTCTTTGACAGGCTGGTCTTATTGCAACGTGAAGGAATCAGCTTGGATAGGATCATACTTGATCCGGGAATCGGTTTCGCCAAGACCTGGAAAGGCAACTTAGCCATTCTCTCAAGCATTGAGAGCCTTGACCTTGGATTCAGGACACTGGTAGGTGCCTCAAGGAAAAGTTTTATCGGCCATATCACAGGTCAAAAAGTGGAAAACAGGTTACCAGGCACAATTTCAACATCCATCTACCTGGCCAACCATGGTACTGATATCCTCAGGGTCCATGATATACAAGAAAACAGGGAAGCCCTCGAAGTAATGAGATCAATTTGTGATTTCAGGGATGAGTCCCTTTGAGAGGCATTCCTTGCAGTATCCTCTGATTATCACATCAACATTGTTTACCTTGTAGCCTTTCGCCTCGGCGCTTTTGCTCAGGTCATTGCATTCTATTTCAAAATCTTCTATTGAGCCGCATGAAAGACACACGAAGTTGGCATGCTTTTCAAGGTTTGTCTCGTACCAGGTAGTTCCGTTGACCTCAAATGAGGTAAGTATTCCGGACATAGTAACAGCTCTAAGTATATTGTACACGGTTGCAACCGTTATCGACGGTTCGACCTTCACTACCGATTTATAGACGTCCTCGGCAGTAAAATGCCCCGGGGAATCATTGATGTACTCGATCACCCTGAGCCTCTGGGGGGTTATCTTGAAGTTGTATTTCTTCAGTTTCTCTACCTGTTCAGTTAAAGTCATAATACGAGAATCTATTATCAATTAATAAGTATTTACACTTACATGATAGGATTTATTACTTTGTCTTAAGAGGCATAGCACGTGCGTTTTAAGGAAATCGTCGATACAATCTTTATTGGAAAGATCATCTCTAAATACCTGTGGCCAGTTCTCCTGTTCGCCGCTTTATGGGATGTTTCAGCATTATTCCAGTTGAAAAACCGCATTTTTTGCACCTGCCGTCTTCATCGATGTCCCTGATCTCGCTTGAGAAACCATTTCTATAAATGAGAAGGGATCCGCAGGATGGGCAGTATGTCGACTCGTGCGAGCCACCGGGGACATTCCCTATGTAGACATATTGCATTCCCTCCTCCCTGGCTAGCGCGTGATGCTTTTCAAGTGTAGAGACGGGAGTTGAAGGAATGTTCATCATCTTGTAGTCTGGATGGAAGCGAAGAAAGCTTACAGGTATCGAAATGCCGGCCTTTTCCTTGATTTTCCTGATCATTGTTCTTGCATCATCCAAGGAGTCGCCCACCTCGGGAACCACAAGGTCAGTTATTTCTACATGAATACCAGCGGAAATGGCATTTGCTATCGTATCAAAAATTGGATCTGCACTCGGAACGGAGATGTACTTGCGGTAAAAGGCATTGCTTGCATTTCCTTTGAAATCTATGGTCATACTGTCGAGAAACGTGGAAGCGTATTCAACTGCCTCAGGCGTCTCATAACCGTTCGTGACGAATATGTTTATCAGACCCTTGCTTCTAGCCAGTATGCCCACATCATGGGCGAATTCCATGAAGACAGTGGGCTCATTGTATGTGTAGGCGATGCCATTACAGCCAAGTTCTATCGCAAGCCTGACAATTTCCCTTGGCTCCATGTGGGTTCCCTGTACGTCCTTTCTCTGGCTCATGCTGTAATTCTGGCAGTATTGGCATGCAAAGTTGCATCCTGTTGTTCCGAACGATAGTATACTTGATCCCGGCAGCATGTGGAACACAGGCTTCTTCTCAATAGGATCTATCTGGATAGAATACGGAATTGAATATGTTAAGAGGTCCAGCTTTCCACCTGAATTCACCCTTATTCCACAGAATCCAGGCTGTCCCGGGGCGAGTCTGCATCTCCTTACACATGCAGTGCAGATGACCCGCGAACCACCCTGCTTTTCATAGAGCACTGCCTCCATAAATAATGTAATCTGTTCTTGGCTATAAGCGTTGCTGACCTATTTATATGCGACAAAAGCTGCATATCCGACGACACTGCTGTAGTCTCCGCTTGTATCGCCTGAATTACTGTGGTTCAACAGCTCTATCCTTCCGTTTAGCTTCCTTGTAACCAGCATAAGCGTCGCTATTGGACCATAACCGCAGGCTGATGCGTTTATGCGATCCATGACATTATAGAAAGAACCCACATCGAGCGACTCAATTGCCTTGATGAGTTCGGAATCCTTTGAATCGGCCTTTCTTGCGGGTTCATAATGCGTGAGGTCTGAACTTGCTATGATTATACTATCCTGTGTGAGTCCAGATACAACCGGTGCAAGCTCTTTTGCCTTTCCAAGACCCTGATCCCCCATGGAAATCGGAAGGATGCTGCAATCATCGTTGAAGAGGTACTGAAGCCACGGTACCTGCACCTCGATTGAGTGTTCATCATCAAAGGCTACTTCCGAGGCCTTTGGCGCATTCGGAATTGACTGCATTTCCTTGGATGCCTCGGCATCTATTTTACATGCTCCAAGGGGAGTTTCCCACGTACCGGCGGGATAAAAATACGTTTCATATGGATAACCGGAGTGTTTTGGACCAATTAGGATAAATTTCCTTCTATCATCGTTCCTGATTAGATTGTATGCAAACGAGGCTGTATAGCCGGAATATATGTAACCTGCATGTGGCACCACAACGCCAATAATATCCCCGGTCTTGGCGACTCCGTAAGATCGTGATAGAAGGTTATCTATCATTCCTCTCAACTCGTCGCGACCCGCGGGATAGAACATACCAGCTACTGATGGTTTTCTGTTCAATAATGTTAATATCAATGCTAGAAATAAAACCTTATCCTTATGACTATAAAGACCGGTGAAACCGGGGAAATGGCTAAAATGCTTACGTCCCTTGCCAGGGAGGCGGTTGAAGCCTATATAAAGGAGGGTAAAACTATCACAATAAGCGTTAATGATCCTATCTTTAAGAGAAAAGTCGGCATCTTTGTCACGATAAGAAAAGGAAATGATTTGCGAGGATGCATAGGATATACCGAACCGCCATGGCCTCTGAGCCAGACACTTGTCAAGGCAGCTATAGCATCGGCCACTGAGGATCCCAGATTCCGACCAATCTCCTCGAGAGAACTCAGCGGTCTGGAATATGAGGTCACAATCCTTACGGAACCGGTGGAAATCGATCCAAATACAGGAACTGATATGCAAAAGATTCAAATCGGAAAGCACGGTCTCATGATAGAGGCTTACGGAATGAGAGGGCTGCTCCTGCCACAGGTAGCCGTGGAAGAGGGTCTCAACGCTTCTGAATTCCTTGACGCGACATGCGAGAAAGCCGGCCTGCCGCCTGGATGCTGGAAATCCATGAATGCAAAGGTTTTCTTGTTCGAAGGCATCGTATATAACGAAATAAGGAGGGAATGAAAGATAGTTATATTCATACCCGTTAACGCGCTATGACTTATTCAGTAGTGGCAATGGATCCAGAAGAGGAACTTGTCGGTGTTGCAGTTGCCAGCAGGTTTATAGCGGTGGGCGCCGTAGTCCCTTGGGTGAGGCATGGTGCTGGTGCAATAGCAACTCAGTCTTATGCAAATTATTCTTTTGGGCCTGAAGGGCTGGACCTTCTTTCAGATCACTCCGCCAAGGAAACACTTAAAATTCTTCTTGACAAGGACCCCCAGATGGAGAAGCGGCAGGTCGGAATCATAGACAGAATGGGAAAAGTCGCATCGTTCACAGGCAAAGAATGCTTCAATTATGCAGGCAGCATAGAGGGTAAGAATTTCACTGTCCAGGGAAATATTCTTACGGGGAGGAAAGTGCTTGAGAGCATGGCATCAGAAATGGAGACTGATCAGCCCTTCATTGAGCGCATGATCCGGGCACTCAAGGCGGGTGAGGCGGCAGGAGGAGACAGCAGGGGGAAGCAGGCTGCAGCTATCCTGATCGCAGGAAAAAAGCTGGAATTTGTCGAGTCTTCTGGAATAGTCATGGATATAAGGGTAGATGATCATCCAGAGCCTGTCCGAGAACTTGAGCGTATCTCAAAAGTCTGGCGGGCAGTCCATTGGGATTCAGATAAGCTGAAAATCGCAGATAAGAGCAAAGAAATAGACTTGGCCTTAAGAAGGCTTGGTTTCACCACCCTGAAGGACTGGGCGGCGGCACGCGGCCTTGACCACAATATATCTTACACTGAGATCGGCTCAATCACGCTGAATTCTCTTTTAAGCGAGAGCAAATCAGACACCTACGCAAGATTTTCCCGAAAATAAATGTCATAGTTTGATGACCATCAGTGTTTTGGTGTCGACTATCCCACCGATGTTCCTTATCTTGCTTACTATGAAGTTCTCCAGGACAGGGTAGTCCTTCGCTTCCACCTTCACTATGATATCATATTCGCCAAAAAGAGTGTATATTTCCTCAACGTTTGCCATTGATGCCAAGTCAGAATAGACCTTTTCTTCCGCTCCTGGCTTTGTGTTGATCAAAACATATGCCGTAACCAATTTGATCTACCAAACTCTCTAATTGTATATTGTAGATAAACATTGCCTAATTATTGTCATCCGTGTTTTCCAGAATGGACCATGATCTATGAAAAATAACCTAAATTATGGAATGAGCTGGTATGACACACAATGACATAGATTTGCTTGCTTAAATATCCCAATGAAAATTTATATAATGTGTCGGGATTGGGCAGGCAGCAGACTGGACACGCGACAGTGCAGCATGATTAGCTGGTGTAAAACATGAAATACATTGAAGGTGATGGAGATGAGGAATCCGGCAAACCTGGTTGGAGGAGTCGGATCTGGTCAGCCGATCAGTCTGCTCGAATCTGTTAGCATTCATTTTTCGTACGAGAACGGTTACAAGGTTTTCGAGAACATCAATATCTCTGTAGGTCAGGATAAATTTGTAGGAATCGTTGGTCCTTCCGGGATAGGTAAATCAACTCTATTACGAATAATGGGCGGCTTCCTTGCACCTGATTCCGGTGCAACTTACCTGATGGGTAAAAAGATTACTAAGCCTACACCCAAGGTCGTTTTTGTTCATCAATCAATCATAACCTTTCCATGGATGACTGCACTTGAGAATGTAATGCTCTCTCCCAGATCAATGAAGGTTCCACAGTCGGAGGCAGAAATTGTCGCAATGAAGGCTCTCGAGGACGTTGGTCTCCAGGGGTTCGAGGAACTGTATCCCAAGGAGATGAGCGGCGGGATGCGTCAGAGGGTTGCAATAGCAAGAGCATTGGCGGCAAATCCAATGGTGCTTCTTATGGACGAACCTTTTTCCCATCTTGACGAGCTGACGGCTGAGGGCCTGAGGCAGGATATTTACAATATTCTATTCCGCGTCGACACCCCTCTTAAGGGCGTAGTTCTCGTATCACACAACCTTACTGAGGTCCTTGAACTTGCAGACGAGATTTACATACTCAACAATATACCTGCTACCGTTGTTGGTAAGCTTGTTGTTGACATCCCAAGGCCACGAAGCATAAGAAACCCGAAATTCAGCGAATACCTGGACTTCCTGTACACAAAGCTTTCTCCACCCGGTGGTAAGAAGAATGAATGAGGATCTCATCATTTTCCTTTCTGTTCTCGCAACAGCAGGTCGAGTGCTGGGACTCGTCCTTCTTTCTATAGTGACAGGCTGGTTTCTTTCATACGGAGCGATCAAGGGAAAAATTTTCGAAAATATATTCATCTCAATTTCGGAGGTTTTTGAATCAGTCCCCGTGATATCCTTCTTTCCAGTTGTATTGATCCTCTTTATAACAAGAATTGGCGGGCCATTGGGCGTGGAGCTTGCAGCTGATTTTCTTGTATTCACAGCTGTTGTATGGAACATCTGGATTGCAGAATACCAGGCTTTCAAGACCATACCGCGGGAAATGGTTGAAGTCGGCGAAAATTACAGGCTTGGATTCTTCTCAATTCTGCGAAATATATACATACCTTTCTCTATTCCAAGGATCGTAGCCAACCTTTTTCCAAGCGTATCCGACGGCTTCTTCTACATAACAGTGAGCGAGGTATTCACAATTGGAGTTACGACTTTTCAGACCTTCGGTATAGGCACGGAAATGCAGGCTCTGATAGCTGCAGGAAATACAAATGGCATCATTCTTGCTTTTGTCTTTTTAGCATTCGTAATAATGGTCATAATATTTTTCCTGCGCAGCTTCAGCAAGCATGCCGTTGCCAAGTATACAGTTGATACCGATACACCAGTCATCAGGAGGGGGAGGTTCAGCTTCAAGAACACAACAAGACGACTCTCATCAACCGCAGCTACGCCTTTTACTCGACTCTCCAAGTACTACAGGAGAAGAAATCCATCCGTGAAAAATGAGATGTTCGAGCCTGAACGTTCAGGCGTCAACTATTCCCGTTATATTTTGGCAACCATTGGGCTTGTCATTCTGGCAATTATCCTCTATTCTTCAACCCTTCTGGTATTGAGCGTATCGGACGGGGAGTGGTCCAGGTTGTTGGCTCTAACACCGCAAATCATCATAGGGCTTTTGTACGACTATTCCAGGGTCGCGGTCGTAATCGCGGTTACATTTGTCATCTCGATCACTCTGGGTTACTATCTAGCCATAAATTCCAGAGCTGAATCTGTCGGCGTCCCATTGATACAGGTTCTGACGGCCTTTCCCGCACCTGTATATTTTCCATTTGTCTATGTTGCATTTTATCCTGATTTCCATGCTGTGTTCGGGCCATTGACAAGTGAATTTTTCGTGATTGCACTGGCATTTATCAGCACATTCTATTACCTCTTTTACTCATTCTGGATGGGCGTAAAGGCCATGCCGTCGGAGTATCAGGAGCTTATGAAGAACCTGAATATGGGATTCTTCAGCAAGATGCGGAGGGTCATAATTCCGTCAACTTTCCCGTACCTTATAGCTGGCATATCATCTACAATAAACAGTACCTGGGGAGGCCTGATGATTGGCGAATACTGGCCATCAATTTATGGGTCTAGAACTTTGCAGGTCAGCAATGGACTGATGCGTTTTATCGATATCAATACAAGGTCCGGTAACCTTGGCGCTGCAGCATGGGCTTCCTTTGTCTTCGGAATAGTTGTGGTTGTCTTCTCTATATTTTTCACTCGAAGGATGATGGACCTTGCAAGAAAGCGGTATGTTGCGGAGGAGGGTGTTTTTGCGGCATAATCTGGAAAAACTGCTGATAAATCTTCATAATACGGGTCTACACAGATGTAGAGGCATGAGCAGAATGCTTAAATTCAAAATAAAATTATGGTTGGTATAAAATGAAAGCAAACCTGTTCCAGTTTTTTTCTGTTATGGATCATTCAGGGGATCCGGAGTGATAGTGTAATGAATAATACCACCAGTGGGTACTTTGCCACAAATTACGAATTAAAGCGCCAATCAATGCGGCAGGACGGCGATTGCATTGGCTGATGTTGTCGATCCCAACTCAAGAATTGCTGACCTGATAGGTTTACTATATGTTCTGAACAATATGTTCGATGGTAAGGCTGATCTTTACATGCTCGAAAAAGAGATGGAGGTGGATCTAGATGAGCTTATGCCTATTGTCTACACTGCTTCCATGATGGGATTTGTGCTGTTTGAAACAGGTGATCTGTCGATAACACCGCTGGGAAGGGAACTCATTAAATCAAGCATCAAGACACGAAAGGAGTTAATAAAAAAATCACTCAAGGATCTGGAGCCATTCAAGACTGCCCTGAGCCTGGGAGAATTTGAGCTTGAAAACCTTCTGGAGGCACTCCAGGAAAGAGGCGTCCAGACTTTCAACTCCCCCACAGGGCACCATGATGTAGAACTCACGCTCATAGAGTGGGGTATATACTCAGGACTTCTTAGGAAAGACGGCGATAGCTTTGTTGTAAAATCCTGAAAAATAACCCGCTTTTGGCAAGGTGTATCAGGTGAAATAATTTGTAACTGCCAATGACATTATTATTCCCTGAAATTTAGTATTTGAAAGAGTTTTTCAAATAAATTTACACGAAAAGATTAATATATTACTGATGGCATTCCAAGCTATGCAATCCACTCGACCGAAAGTAATAATGGCTCTACTTGTCGTATTAATTATGGTGCTATCTGGGATGGTCTTTCTGGTAGACAATGCTCCCTCTTCAGGTAATTCCAGTGCTTCAGGTCAACTGTCCGTTTCTCATTCAACAACGGGAACACGAATTAATCATTCGTCTCCGCCTGCAGCTACATCGGGATATAAAACCAAGGTTCTTTCTTTAGCGCAACGAGAGAAACTTCAGCAATCAGCCATCCAGCAGGCCAAGCAACTTGGAATACCTATGAAATATCTTTACCTGCCTGACTATACATCAAAATCCACTATATTGAACGGGCACGTGACGCCAGGTTACATATCTTCTCCCGCACCGATGGGTGTGGCAGATTATGGGCTTATGAACCAGTCTGGTTCGGTTGTGACTTATAACTATACCACCAGCAGTTTCATGGCGTCAATTAACCTGAATAACTTTTCAGACTTCAACTTGGGTGATAATGCACCCCAATCAGTTAGTATGCAGCTGAACTCAGTCTTAAACAATGTTGCACTCTTAGGCAACGACAGCTATAATATGTGGACACAGAATGTCATATTTCTGAGTCCCAGGACCAACACTATAGAATTCCTTGATAACGTTTGGAATTTCTCTTCCCCGACCGCACTCATGAACCCGAGCACAATCCTTTATTCAAGCGCTGTTGCCAGTGGCCATGGCCAGAACACCTATTATCACTATGGTTACAGCGCAGTATACAACATTACCTTTCCACTCAGTATAAATGTGTATCTTAATTCAACCCTTGTTAACAATAACAGTGCAGTTTTCTTCAACTACTCTGTTCCTCAGGATCATCTGAGCGGTACTTATGATGAGGTTGTATTCAACTCGACATATGGCCAATCTTCTTCATACAGTGCGCCTGATCCTCATTATTTTGTCAGTGGAACCCAGGTAACTCCGACAGGATTCATTCCATACGATGCTGAGATAATGATAGGCGGACCTGGTGGCGGAAGCACTGCCGATATATCTCAGATCAATGGAACCATGAATCTTGAATATATGAATGCGACGACATCTTCATATCACGATGTCAGGGCAGCCTATGATATAGGATCACAAACAGGTGAGACGTCAACGGGAATCGATGTATCCTACAGCGGTTCTACCGCTTATCTTCAGACCGGTCCTTCTCTTGTATATGGATTGTGGAACAATACATACAGTCAGACAAAGTATAATGTGAAATATACATTTACTAATATCAAGAACACAACCATAACTTTCTCGGGCAACGTAACCAAAGATTTCTCTGGCGCGTTATTGTACCATCAGACTGGTACTTCTGGCTACGGGCCATCAAACAACATAACTAATATGTATGTTGCCTATAACAAAACCGACCTTTTCATTGGTCTGCAGGAGTATATAAGCGGGAACTCACTTGTTTTGTACATTCTCAACAATACTAACTCAGGCTATGGTGCCACCAACATGTCGACATATTCGCCATGGGGACTCAATGGAATGAGGCTGAGCAGGGCTGCAAATGAAATATTCACTGTATATTATTCATCTGGAAACATAAACGGTACAAACAAGATGGATAAGATCACATCTCTTACGACGGCATCCTCAATATCCGCATCATCGATAAGTTACAATGTTCTTTTCAACCCAACTGACAACAGCACAGAACTGATGGTGCCCCTAAGTGAGATAGGGCCAGCCTATTCCAACGGGGTCTTGAATATTAGCATGGCTGCATTCGTGATCGGGGGTAGTGGGTTCTATGTTGGCACAGGCATTCCTTATAACCAGCCGGAGAAATATCCAAATTCATCCCCTAACTACTTCAACATTACTAATTATGTCAACTCGGTTAATCCTGCATCTATGGCATCTATGCCGTACCTCTTTGTACAGAGCAATGTGATACTTGCCTCAGAGTACTTGATGTATGGATGGTCCCCGTCGAATGAATTTGTTCTGCCGACGGCGAGTTATATGTTCCAGGCTTTAAGCAATTACTACGATCCTGTATCCGGAATACTTTCCAACATAGGATCAACTGCCATAATAATGTTAAGTAATAAATCCATGGGCGTTTACACTCCTATCATCGCAAACTCTAATTCCCAATTGGCAGGATTGGCGCAATCTGGAAATGGAACCATAACGAACCCATACATAATATATGCTAAAGGGTCTCTTGACCCTCTTTTTGGTCAATTCAATGATTACCTTTTCCAGGTCTTCCCCGGTACTCTTTTGAGCAACACTAAAGCCTATACTGAAATCTTGAATTCTAACATGGAAATTGAATATCTGGGCTACTGGGCTCTGGATATAAACTTTTTGGACGCCGTTTACGGTCTCTCCATGCCAGATTTTAATTCGCTGCCTACCGAACTATATAATGCCTCAAATATTGCTATAGTTGGAGGTCTGTTTGCAACCTGGTATTATGCTGGTGATTTTGCCAATGCAGCCTCTATAATGGTATGGAACTCAACCCACGTATATATAACAGAAAATGAAATAGTATCTATGGGAATAGGTTTACTGGTTTACAACCCGCCTTACCAGGTAGCAAACATTACAATTTACCGGAATGAATTCTCTGGCGTGAATTATTTACAATTTTACGGGGAGACTTCTAGTATTAACCAGGAACTGGCATTTGATTCTAGCTTTGATAATGGTGTTGCTCAGTATGGAATTCAGATGTATAGCAGTGGAAACCTCATATTTTTCAACTGTTTTGCCACGCAGACTCCAGTATTCAGTCCTGAGTTCAACTTTTATGAAGGCACTTATGCCCCATATTATGACTACTGGAACAATACTACCACAGGAAATGCTTACTGGAACTATAACCTGGTCTCTCCATTCAATGAGTCTGGAATGATATCAAGTGGATATGATTACTTCCCCGACTCCTTCATAAGCGGTGCAAATGTAACATTCGAAACAGGATTGAGCTATACCTCCAACCTTTCAATTGCTGTATTTGGACTCATCTCTTCCGGTGTCAACAATATTACACTTTACAAGTTATTTGGTCTGGGTGAAATAGTTGACTATTATGCTGTATACGGAGATCCTACTACTGGATCTGCTAACTTCACTGTAACCTCTTATAACTATACTGTCAATTTATCAAAAGTGACCCTTGTAAACTCGTTGACTTTCTATGAGTTTGGCTTACCTGCTGGAACGAATTGGTCGGTTACTCTTGGAACACAAACGCTCTCCTCAACAGGAACATCGATCACCTTCAATGAACCAGACGGCAACTATTCTTACTCAGTTGCATCATCTAACAAATCCTTTGAGCCACTTAACTCGTCTGGATATATTAATTACAGTGAACCAACTTCCATTACAATAAGTTTTGAACCTGTGTTGTATTCTGTTGCATTCACAGAAACAGGTCTCCCATCCGGGACTGCATGGTATGTCAACATAACAGGAATGGCTTCGTCTGGTCCTATAACATCGACATCGTACACAACTAATCTGATGAATGGATCTTATACATTCTCTGTGTCGACAGACAACAAGTCGTTCTCGCCTTCATACACATCTACCTTTACTGTCAACGGTGCTCCTGTATCAGTCGCAGTTAAGTTTGCGGAAGTCCTTTACAAAGTAACATTCACAGAAACAGGTCTCCCATCCGGGACTGCATGGTATGTCAACATAACAGGAATGGCTTCGTCTGGTCCTATAACATCGACATCGTACACAACTAATCTGATGAATGGATCTTATACATTCTCTGTGTCGACAGACAACAAGTCGTTCTCGCCTTCATACACATCTACCTTTACTGTCAACGGTGCTCCTGTATCAGTCGCAGTTAAGTTTGCGGAAGTCCTTTACAAAGTAACATTCACAGAAACAGGTCTCCCAGCAGGAAGTGCCTGGTCGGTGACGCTTAATGGCGTAACTAATACATCGACATCGTCCACAATTGTCCTCATGGAACCTAATGGATCTTATACATTCTCTGTGTCGACAGACAACAAGTCGTTCTCGCCTTCATACACATCTACCTTTACTGTCAACGGTGCTCCTGTATCAGTCGCAGTTAAGTTTGCGGAAGTCCTTTACAAAGTAACATTCACAGAAACAGGTCTCCCAGCAGGAAGTGCCTGGTCGGTGACGCTTAATGGCGTAACTAATACATCGACATCGTCCACAATTGTCCTCATGGAACCT
>JAJYZI010000020.1:0-5158 GCA_021800105.1 Thermoplasmata archaeon | reverse complement strand
GTTTGCGGAAGTCCTTTACAAAGTAACATTCACAGAAACAGGTCTCCCAGCAGGAAGTGCCTGGTCGGTGACGCTTAATGGCGTAACTAATACATCGACATCGTCCACAATTGTCCTCATGGAACCTAATGGATCTTATACATTCTCTGTGTCGACTACTAACCCTGCCTACGGACCTTCTGCTGCAACATCCACCTTTACTGTAAAGGGAGCGGCACAATCCGTTTCTGTGTCTTTTACACCACTTACCTTCACTGTTACGTTCACTGAGACAGGCCTCCCATCGGGCACAACCTGGTACATCAACCTATCTGACGGCAAATCGCTTTCTTCCACAAGTACGACAATAACCGTTTCTCTAACCAACGGTACATACAATTATACTGCTTCCTCCAGCGGTTATAAGCAAAAGACTGGTTCAATAACACTGAACGACAATAGCGTTACGGTAACGGTAGCATTTGAGAAGTTAAGCACAGTGACACCCGCAAAGCCTGTGAGCTATCTTGTTTACGTTCTGATTGGCGTCATTGTTGCTACCATTGTAATTGCTTCTGCTGTAGTTCTTATGACTAGGAAGAAATAGGGGTATATTGATTGCGTCTGGAGTCATTTCAGGCGCCTCTTTATTTATTATTTTTCTCAACTTCTTTATATTTGTTAAAGCATGATAAAAAAATTAAGTCGATTATAGTATGCCTTCCACCTTACGCAGTCAAGATTGAATCTGATCAGAATTACTTTAACTTCCATTCTATCTATACAACTTGGAATCCTCTTTCATAGTGCGAATAGCGCTTTTAGCGCATAAGATGTTCTTTCACTGATATGCATTCATACTAAAAGTAAATGCACACAATCTAAACATTTTAAAGCTTTAGGAACCAAGGTTTAAGTTGTAGCTCTTTGCTGTTCCAACTTCAAGCGGGACGTCCAGATTAGGAAATTCAAATCTAAGCAAAATGATGAAATGAATCTTAGAATACATTAGTTAAAAAAAATGAAAATAAAAATAAAATCTAATGTTTAATGTTGTTCTTCCTTCTTGTATAGATAACGGCTAACACAGAGATTATAACCGCGGCTACGATAATACCAATTATAAGTATAATCAGACCTGTGCTATTTGAAGGTGGAGTTGAAGGTACCCTCAGGGTTCCGAACTGTTCAAAAGAAATCGACGTATTCATCACCATAATTAGGTTCTGGAAAGAAGTTGCAGTATGCCACGTTATTAAGAGAGAATAGTTGGATCCACCCGTATTTTCTAGATATATCATCGGGTTATCGTTGATGGAACTACCAGAAGCGAGTACAGTGACTTTCTTGAATGTTGATTGAACCAGGAATGTCGCATTTGAAACAAGTATCGAATAAGTGCCGGCGCTTTCAGTTGTATAAACCAAAAATATGTTCCCAACAGAATCAGTCGAAAGAGAGAGGTTACCGGTAATGTTGGACTGCTTTGCCATATCTATGCTTGATACTATGTTATGGTTCGATATGCCGAGTATTTTAACCACAATCGTTTGATTCGTAATGGGCCCAGAGTAATAACCAACTGCAAGATAGCTAGCAAAAGATGAAAGAGATCCAGACGAGCTTCCTTCAAATGGTAGCGAATAATTATCTACGACCTTGCCCGATGATACCTGCTGTATGTAATACATGAAGGAACCATTACCCTCTTTGCTAGTCAATAGGAGATAAATAGAAGAACCCGAATAGACTGAAGACACGAAAGCTGGGGTTGCATTTTCAGAGAAATATGGTTTCCATACCACTCCGTTTAGGGATGAGAGCACTTCAATCTTGTTTGCCATAAGCAATACAAGGAACATGGTCCCATTTCCCGTGAGAAGCTGATCCATGGTAACATGAGAGGTACCATTTATCAAGGTAGGCGAGGTCCATGTCATGAGATTCGCTGAACTGGAAATATAGACTTTTTTCTCCCGGGAAACATTGGAAATGTAACTCACATAGGTGCGAGAACCAAATTGTGCCATGCTTGGGCTATTGTATACTGTGTTGTTGAAATACGACTTCTGTGTGGTACTTATATTGCTGAGTGGGGGAAGGCTTATCGGTGTCAGAGTAGGTATGTGATGTACTGAGTACTGCAAAGCTTCCTGTTGGGTAAGGTTACCTTCGCCTACCGTATGAGGAGCGATATAGTCATAAATGTTCGAACTCCATGGAGGATCGCCTCCTCCACCCTGCCAGCCTCCATTTGAGGTATTGCTGGCATCGACTATTCTCCAGCCGTTGACACCGTAACCGTCATAAGAACCTGATACTATGGTATAATTATATGCAAGAGGATTAGCTCCAATGTACGATAGCGGAAATACTACTGTTATGGTAGCCGCGGTGAAGTTAACTGAAACAATTATGCCGTTAGTCTGCTCTTCTCCCTGGGTCAGAGCATATGTTGCGAAACCCGAAATATAAAGTTCGGTCTGCCAAGGTTCTGTCACATTTGCATTTGGACCTGGACCAAGGAATTTCGAGCCAGAGGAACTACCATCGGAGATAAATATGTTGATTATCTGATTGCTGAATCCGTATGCTCCACTCCATATATTCCAGACCTGGCCAAACGTGAATTCCCACTTCATGTCGAAGCTGTTCATGGATACGTTTATCCACTTTAGATCTAGCGATGTAGGTGGAATCTGGGTTGGCTGATCCGGATAGGTATAATTACCCGGGCCATTGTCTGGAACGGTATTATGTATTGATGAAATCGGGGTATACTCAGCGAGTGAAAGCGGTATCTCCTGATATATAGGTGAAATCATTGAGTACATGTTCGAAGAAAGATTTGAAGCAAATGCCGCCATTTCGAACGAATTGCCAGGCACGTAGTTAAGGTAGTTGAAAGGTATCAGGAACTGAATCGTTGTACCGATGTACGCAGGTACATTGACGTCCTGTGGCTGATACGACCATGATCCTATGCCCTCGGAAAGATATACATTGTATTGACCATAACCCTCCTTGAATGTCGAAGGAGCGAGGCTGATCATATACATCGCGGGGAAACCGATGTTAACGGAACCTGTCTGGGTCTGGAAGGAAGCGAATTGTACATCCATGCTTATATTGCTTGAATATCCTTGGTCCGGCTGAGAAAAGTAGAGATCAATAGATTTGCTTGGGTTGCTTACATATGAAAGTGGGCTTCCAGTCACGTTGATCTGGACAAAGATATCGCTTGCATCGAATGTGAGGCTCACGTTGTTAATTCCGGAACCAGGTGTGCCATTATAGACAGCAGATCTCGTCCAAGTATTTTGATCGTTGAGTGCAAAAGCCAGCCCTCCTTGCTCCTGGGATGTATATTGAGGATACCCGTTCAGAGTGGGTGTTTCTGGTGTTGATGTATTTACATTTTTGAATGGTACAAGTGGCTGCATAGGGGAAGCCACGAGGTACGAGGGAACAGGTATGCTTAGTTGTTTCAAGGCATAAGCGAGATCAGATTTGAACAAATAATCAAAAGGCAGCGTGTTTGAACCGCCGATTGTCCACGGTGCCATAGTGAAATACCAGTCTGATCCTTCTGCATCATAAATAGCATTCCAAGCCCTTGTTAGGTTGCCCTCAGGGGTATTTGCAGTCATATTCTGCTCGAAAGTTGTGTAATTCTGAAGTTGAACCAGGTTGTTCTGGTCCTGATAAGCAACCACCATTGATCTGACGTTCTGCAATGCCTGCCAGTAGAAGTCCTGAACCGTATCTCCTGCCCACTGTGTCAGGTAAATATTGCTCTCATATGGCAATGGTGCGCCCGATCCAGGATTCCAGGATGAAGTGGACAGATTATATAACTTCTGGATCTTGATGTTGTGCTGCGCTGCGAAATGCAGGTATTGTGTAGGTGTCACAGTTCGTATGTAGGATGCATTCTGTTCCAGTGCAAGGTAAAGATCCATCAGGAACGGGACGCCATCTTCCGCAAAAGGAGACATAAACATCCAGTTTTCGCCGTCAAGCAGCACAGTGACGACTGTTTGGTTATGATGGCTCATAGGAATTTCGTTGTAAATAGATTTTAGATAACTTATGAAACTGTCAACTGCCGTCCAAGTAGGCTGAGATCCATAGTTAAAGCCCCATTGCCCAGAGACATATCCATCCCTGAAAAATACATATGATGTCGTGTTGTTAGGGCCCACTGCCATATACGGCTGGTAGAGATTTTCCATTGTGGTGACATTTGATCCTGAGTCCCCATAAGCCTTGGCTGCAATACCGCTATTCTCTAAAGTTGCCTGGGCGGTCTGGAACCAGGTTGCACCGGAATTATTGACTGCCTGGATCATTCCATATGATACAGCAGCTTCAGGAGCATATAGACCAGACGGGTACTGGCCAAACAAACTATTAAACTGACCGAAACTCAGATTTATCTGTGCCATCACATCAGAATAATAGGAATTCTTGTATATCGTGCCTGATGGTCCGGAAATATTAGATGCCAGCAGGAGCGGGACAATTGGATGATAGAAAGGACTTGTAAACAATTCGGCATTATTGCTTCCCGATGGATTCCCAATCATGTCATTCTTGAACGCTGGAACTACTTGCCCGGTCAGCCATTTTGAGTATTGTAATATCTTCACAAGATCAGACTGATTGAACGAGGTTTGATTATGGAATCCCCAGATGGTGCTGTTTGTCCACGAGGAGCCAAGTTGACCTTCCACTAATGGCGTGCTTATGTCATACAAAAACCACAATACCTTGGCATTCTCGAATTGTGAGCTATTCAGCTTTTCATTCGAAACCCACATTGAATGAAGTTGAGAATAAAGGTGCGAAGCGAGTTCATTGAAATCGAATACGTAGCCTGGGATGCTGAAATAATCAGAAGTGAGTGTATCATATAATGACTGGTTGCTGCTGATTTGTGACCAGGGAATAAAAGCACCTTGGATATAACTATCATTATAATATGGGTCAGAGGATATATTCACCAGTTGATTCAGCAAGGAACCTGACAGCTCATAAGTTACATTAATTCCTGGAAACATATGGAGAATTAGTGCCTGTTCAATGTACTCTGCGGTAGCATGAGCTTCCGTCCAGGGCAAAACATAGTTGTTCGAGCCAACGACCTTATACATTGGCTGGTGGTCATTCAATATTA
>JAJYZI010000019.1 GCA_021800105.1 Thermoplasmata archaeon | reverse complement strand
CCAACGGATTCAGAATGGTTAACGTTAGAAATGTTCAATCTGCTTCATTAATTGAAAAGGTCAGTGAAGAGCTGCAGAAAGACGACAGGATCAAGGTTCCTGAATGGGTTGATCTGCTTAAGGCAGGGATTCACAGGGAAAAGTCATGGACACAGCCTGACTGGTATCACAGGAGAATGGCCTCAACCCTCAGAAAAGTTTACCTTAAAGGTCCCATTGGTATCTCAAGGTTAAGTGCTGAATATGGCGGTCGCGTGGATAGGGGATCACAGAAATACCATCCAGCAAGAGGAAGCAGATTCATAGTAAGGCACATGCTCGAGGAACTCGAGAGGCTTGGATACGTGAAGAAGGATCAGAAGGGGAGATCTATATCGCCCAAGGGAGAATCTTTCCTTTCGAAGGTATCGGCAGACATAGTAAAGAATCTGGTGGAAAAGGACGAGAAATTCAAAAAATTCATGTAAATACACGCACTGATACATGAAGGTAGGTGAAGCTTATGGACTCTGACGACGAACTTGAAGAAATTAGACGCAGGAAAATGCAGGAGCTTCAGAGATCTGCAGGTGACGAGCAGGCCGCCGAGGAACAGAGACGACGCGCCGAAATGGAGAAGGCTAGGAAACAGCAGATACTTAGGCAGATACTGACGCCCGAGGCAAGAGAGCGTTTGAGCAGGGTAAGGCTGGTAAAGCCGGAACTTGCCGACAATGTGGAAAACCAGCTAATCCAGCTTGCTGGAATGGGCAGGGTTAACAGGATGATTGGAGACGAGGAAGTAAGGGAGATACTTGACAAACTCACGGCGACAAAGAGAGAATCAAAGATAGAGTGGCGGGGAAAATGAGCAGAAATAAGGAAACGGCCAGAAAAATAAGGTTGATGAAAAAGGTCAGAAGTAATAGAAGGGTGCCTGGTTGGGTAATGATGAAAACCAACAGGAAGCTCACGCAGAACGACAAGAGACGACACTGGAGGAGAAACTACCTTAAACTGTAGGTGAAATGACATGGCAGACGAAGATGTAACAGCAGAAATTCTAATGAATATCCCGCTCAGGGACGCGAAGGACTCCCCGGTAACAAGAAGGGCAGACACGGCAGTCTCAATAATCAGGAATCACGTAGCAAGACACTCCAAGACACCCATCGAGGATGTCTGGATCGATCCGAAGGTTAACGAAAAGATCTGGGAACATGGCCGTAAGAAGATATCTTCCAGCATTTCCGTCAAGGTGATCAAACTACAGGACGGGACAGCCGAGGTAATATTTCCCTGAAAATGATTGAAAAGTTCAGTGCGCTAAGCAGCGATTTTATTGGAGTCTATATGCGCACATTCGATGACATCACTTATATTCCTGCCCCGATGAGCAGTGAATCTGAAACCGAAGTAAGCAGGATTCTCGGTACCGAGACACAGAGGATCATGCTTGCAAATTCTTATCTTATCGGGTCCATGATGACAGGCAACAGCAACGGCATAATACTAAGTGCCATGGCAGACCTTGATGACATAAAGGATGCCGACGGATCCAGGAACATACTTGTACTCAAGGACAAGGTTAACGCAATCGGGAACGATATCGTAGCGAACGATCATGCTGCTATAATTCACAGGGGTTTCTCAAAGGCAAGCGTCAAGAAGATCGAGGATTGCCTGGGCGTGGAGGTAATCAAGACGTCCGTGGGCGGTATCAAGACAGTAGGTAGCGTTTCCGTACTCACGAAAAAGGGCATGATCGTAACACCGACTGTGTCCGAGGACGAACTTGAATTTCTGTCGAACCTTTTTAAGGTTGAGACAAAGCCCGGGACTGCTAACTTTGGCAGCATATACGTCGGCTCATCAATAGTTGCCAACTCCAACGGAGTTCTCGTAGGAACGAAGAGCACTCCTATCGAGATTGGAAGAATAGACGAAGTACTATCCTAAAGATTGTCTCACAACAAAGAAACGGATGCTTTCCTGATCCTGTTCATTATGGCAAGCCCAATCCCTGATTCGGGGAATCCATGTATTATGCCATTCTTGTATGCACTGGCATCAAGCTTCCTGAAAGAAGGGAAAAGGTTTCTGGCGACTTCATAAAGGTTCCTTTCTGACCCAACAGAAATACATTCTATGCCTAGAATGGCAGCAACCTCGTCTGAGCAAATTACTGCCATATCACTCCTCCTCTTTCCTTCAACATATGCAATGAAAGCCTCCCTGTCCTCAATCCTGTACAAAGTTTTCCCAGGAGAATAGTGCCTGTACTTCATTCCAGGCGTGAGGGGTTTATCTACAGAAGATGCTGCTCTTGCAGCTTCTGAAACGATTATTTTTCCGAGAATAGGTTCCAGATCCTCTACGCCTATTGCTCCGGGGCGAAGTATCTCGTAGCCTTTCTCGCTCCACTTAAGTACTGTGCTCTCGATTCCAAAGAATGTTTCCCCCGCATCAAGGATCATGTCAACTTTCCCGTCTAGCTCTGCTATTGCTTCCGCAGAATTTACTATACTCGGCCTCGTCGATAAATTAGCACTTGGGGCAGCAATCGGGACGCCTGCACCTGCAATCAAAGCAAGTGCAACAGGATTTGCCGGTATCCTGGATCCCACTGTCGGAAGGGATGCTCTCGCAACCACTGATATCTTTGCCGTCGATTGGAAAATTATTGTTACGGGACCTGGCCATATTCTCCCTGCTATTGCCTCGATATCTCCAGAAACATGAACGTATTCCCTCATCATGTCAATAGAAGAAAAGTGAACAATCAACGGGTTGTCTGCAGGCCTGCCCTTGGCCTTGTAAATATTCAGAACAGAAGAATCTGCAGTCGCATCAGCGCCCAGTCCATAGACCGTTTCGGTAGGGAAAACGACAGTCCCTCCCTTTTTAATTGTATCGGCAGCCTGCCTGATAATAACAGGATCCGGATAGACCTGATCCACCTTCCTAATGATGGTCATTATTTGCAATAGCATGCCATAATTAATAGTATGCATGCAATATCATTACCAATGAAGATTGCAAGCTACGATCTGCTGTTTAATTTCCAGAAGTCAAGCGACTATATCAACGGAAAGGAAAAGATATCTGCACACCTGAATGGGGAAAAGATAGAACTGGATGCGGTGGATACTAATATTAAGAGCCTCATTATTAACGGGGAACCCCAAAAATTCAGCGTAGACGGCAAGAAGGGCCTTGTAACAATTGAAGGGGATTTCAATGGGCCATGCGATATCGATATAGAGTTCGTATCAAAGGTGACGGATGCACTGAGAGGAATGTATCGTGTTAGGCTCAATGATCATGAGTTCCTTACGACAGATTTTGAACCTACAGGTGCCAGAAGGCTTTTTCCATGCTTCGACAGACCGCAGTACAAGGCAGAGTTTCGCGTATCTGTTCTGGTTGACAATGACATAGATGCAATCTCGAATATGCCCATTCGCGGCACTACATCGGTATCCGGCAGGAAGCAGATTGAATTTGAGTCCACTCCACCGATGTCCACATATCTATTCTATCTGGGGATAGGAAACTTTGATCATGTTTCAGGCAAGCTTGGCAAAAAAGATGTTACGCTGATAGCTCCCAAAGGTACACTATATTCAACCGATTACCCCGTGAAATCTGCAATAGCGAGCCTGAAGTACTATGAGGAATACTTCGATCTACCATATCAACTTCCAAAACTGCACCTCATCTCAGTTCCAGACTACGCCGCAGGTGCAATGGAAAACTGGGGCGCAATCACATTCAGGGAAAGATATATCCAGGCAACCAGGGACACAAGTGCTGCAACTCTTAGCGCTATAGACGAGGTGGTGGCTCATGAACTAGCTCACCAGTGGTTTGGTGATCTTGTCACAATGAAATGGTGGAACGACCTCTGGCTTAACGAAAGCTTTGCAACATTTATGGCGTACAAGACGGTAAACAAGCTTCATCCTGAGTATGATATACTGAACAACCTGATAGACTCTGAGAAACGCGGAGCCTTATTGGGTGACTCGCTGAGCAGCACTCATCCGATCGACGTGAACGTTGTTGAACCCGAGGAAGTTTCACAGATATTTGACGAGATCAGTTACGGCAAAGGTGGTAATATTCTAAGGATGCTCGAGAATTATCTGGGAGAGGAAGAATTCAGATCCGGGATCAGATCATACCTGAAGAAATATTCTTACAAGAACGCAGCTGGCACCGACCTGTGGACGGAACTCGAAAAGGTCACCGGGAAACCTGTGTCCGGGATAATGAAAGCATGGATAACAAAGAAGGGGTATCCGGCGATAACCGCAAAGCTCGAAGGATCCAGGATAAAGTTACGCCAAGAGAAATTTACTCTGCTCGGAAAGACTGACGACGAAATATGGCCCATCCCCCTCATAGTCTGGAGAGAAAAGTCAAAGGATGCTGTTCTTTTCGATAAGAGGGAAATTGAGATACCCTCAAAGGAATTTATCAAGCTGGATTCTGGAAGTACAGGATTTTACCGTGTACAGTACGACGAAGGGCTCACGGAAAAGATTATGAAACATGCCTCGTTGATGGGTGTTCTCGACAAATGGGGCATTCTGAATGACATGACCGCTTTCTTCATGTCCGGCAGGATCAGCTTCAACGATTACCTTTCCAACCTCGACCTAATGTCAAACGATAAGGACGATCTTATAATGAGTTCAATTGCCAGCGATCTCTATTCTCTCTATATGATAGATCCTTCGAACACCGTCATTAAAGATAGACTGCGTAAATATCTGCAAAAATTCAACAAGATGCTGGGAGAACCGGCAAAAGACGAAAAACATTCAGTCACCGTAACAAGGGGAAGCATCAGGACAATGCTTGTCCAGCTGGATCATGGATATGCAAAGCAGCTTGCAGTAAACTTTTCCAGCTATGACGCATTCGATCCGAACCTGAAAAGATCGCTTGCAGTTGCAGCTGCATTAACGAGCAATTCTGCTTCAGCTATCATAGAAAAGATAAAAGTAACCAAGAAGGATGACGCGAGGCAGCATCTGATATATGCCCTTGGATTCACGAGCGGAGATAAAAACTATGACGCCCTGAAGAAGAGCATTGATGAAGAGATAGTGCCCAGGCAGGACTCATTTACAGCCTTTTTTGCTGCATCTATGCAACCAGAAAACAGGAAAAAGGTTTTTGACGACTATAACAATATCTTGGCCACCATTGAAAAGATATTCACCGGTTCCGGGTATTTATCTAGGTTTATTGAAATGACGGCACCCATTCTCGGAATTGGGAGGGAAGAAGAGATGAAGCGCGAACTATTCAGCGTGCATTATCCTGATGCATCCACCGGAGTCAAGAAGGGGCTCGAATATCTTGACATCATGTCAAGAACCAGGAAAAGCATGCATTCTTGATTCTAAAGTGAGCAAAAAATTTCATACAACCTCTAAATTTGCATTTATCACAATATTTTAATAGCTAATTTTGGTGTATTAGTTATTGGCAGAGAAAAATCATAGTTTCAGGCGATGGCTTCCAGTTATAGTAGCTGGCTTTATTGTGGCAGCTGGACTGGGAGTTCCATATGGTCTAGGCATAGTAACATTTACGCACAGCCAGAATACAAAAAATACGGCAAATGTTAAGGCAGTGACAATCCCATTCGGTAAGTTTTACCAGATTTCAAACGAAGACTATGCTCCAACTTCAGAGGTCAACGTATATCTTTCGTCATGGTATGGCTGTCCTATAGGTGCTGCTGATTCATGGATGCTTCTTGACTATTTTTCACAGTATATCAACATGTCATCTTACATTCAGCTAAACAAAGCTCCCTTTGCCAACGATACTTCTGTTCCGGGCATGCTTTTCAGGACATTTTCATATGCGCACCCTGCAACTAACGACTCAAGCAAGTTTACCGTAAACTTCTATCCATATTATCTTTACAACCTTTACCTCAATGCAACGGCCGACGGATTGAACAACATTGAAGGTGGAACACCGATCAACTCAAGCCAGCTCGTTACTACCGGGCTCTCAGAACTCAACTTCTCCGGCATTCCGTATCCAATTGTCAGAATAATTCAGAACATTACTACCGTTGATCACCTGAACGGAACTAATTCATCATCTGCATTTCTTTATTCCCCGCACAAGATAAACACTGTAATGGTCGTAACTGGTCCTGGAGGGACATGGATCCTCAACATGTATGTTATAGATCCCGGATCGCTTACTTCACACACTCCCCAGTATATGCTTGATAACTTCGCCAACATATCTTCTGTGAAAAGTGCGGAAGCAACTTTTGCATCCACAATGTCAGACGCATCGTCCCCGCCTACCTGTGTTTGACTCTAATCAGAATGACCTGGATATGCTGATGTCACGCACATGGACATATGGCATAAAAGAAGAGTGGATTTCCTGCCACCATTTGACATTCATCTGTTCTTTCGATACCTGATCTATGTTCATCAATATCCTTGGAATCTCATCACTGATCCTTATTCCCCTAACTGATCCTGTTATCTCTCCATTCTCTACAGTGAAGATACCATCTCTTGGGACGGTTGAAAAGATACCGTTTCTGTAGTCCTGGAACCTTGTATACCAGGCATTCTTGATGAAGAGTCCATGTTTCATATCATGCAGCATATCGTCAAAGTTCTCTTCCCCAGGAAGCATGTTTAACTGCCATGGATGCGGAGAGATAATTCCCGCGTTTCCTGTTGTCTTCACTCCAAACTTTCTGGCAGTTGATGTGGAATGAAGATATGTCTTCAGAACGCCTTTCTCAATCATCGGAAGGCGTTTGGTCGGAGTGGCTTCCTCATCTACCTGGATCGCAGCATCACCGTTGAAGTTAAGAGGATCGTCAACTAGGTTGACAATTCCTGATGCCACCTTCTGGCCTACCTTTTTCTCGAAGCAGCTCATGCCTGCATCAACATTATATGCAGAGAAAAGTGATGACCCATACGTCATGAGGTTTCCTACAAGGTAAGGTGACATAAGAACGTCATATTTTCCAGGTTTGCCCTCGGAGAATTTGGTGCCGAGCTTGGCAGTTTCTGTTGCTTCCCTGCCCATTTTCTCGAGTTCATTTGTGCTGCGTTTCGAATCAAAGCCTAGATGCGACGACTCCTGTCCCGTTCCTTCACCTGAAAATGAACGAACCAGGATATGCAGTCCACCTTCTGAATATTCAACCTCATTTATCTGCGTATCCAAATATACTGTAGAGAATTCATTGTAAACAAGCCCTGCAACCCTGTCAGAGCCCGCATTGAGGGCTGAATTCAGTACTGTCGATGCCATCTCATCAATGTCTGCGTGGATCTTCTTGAACTTCCGTAGCGAGCCGTAAGAGTGCTTCTTATCGCTCAGCCCCATGTAATTAGTATTCTCAGGTAGCGTGTTCAGGACAGAAACTGCCTTGTCAATCTCGAGTTCAGGCGCCGTTACGTTCGATATAGTGGTTGAAAAGATTTTCTTTCCTTTGCTGATAAAAATCGCTGCGGATTTCTCTGACCAGTGGTTGAATAGATCCTTTGAGTCCACGGAGAACCTGACCTGATCAGTATCAGTAACAGAGGTTGCGACAACATATTCACTTAGATCCTTTTTTCTCAGTATCTTCAATATATTTTCATTGACTTCCATCTGTCCACCTCACTGTATATACATGTCTCTGAGCCTTGCATGGGGGCCTCCCATCCAGACATCGACGCCCTGTTCAGGATCACCTTTTCCGCATTGGCCCGCGAAGAATTCCACATCTTTTGCGACAGCGTCAATCGCGGAATAGAATTTTATCGTGTTTGTTTCTATTATGGGCCTCCTGATCTGCTCCGCAATTTCTCCGTTCCTTATCCGGTAGGCCTCTTTTCCTACATACTTTTCATTAAACCTGATGTCGTCAATGTTCCATTCCGTGAAGTTCTTGACATAAATACCATCATTTACGCCTTCCATCAGTTCTTCGAAGCTGTAGTCACCAGGCTCAATGTAAGTAGTGCTCATTCTGGGTAGAGGCTCCATATTCCATGACGATGATCTTCCTCCCCCATTCGGCTCGACTCCCTGCCTTGCAGCACTTTCCCTGTTGTGTATAAACTCGTCTGTAAAGCCCTTCCTGTAAAGATACCTTTTTCGAGACCTGATACCTTCGTCATCATACACGTAAAAACCGTAGCTCCCCTTCATTGAGGGATCGTCGATAACGCTCACAGCTTCGGATCCGATCTTCATGGGTAGCTTTTTGCCTGTAAGAAAAGACTCGCCGGCAAGTGCACCTTCCCTTCCTACAATCCTGTCGAATTCGGTTGGGTGTCCTGCTGACTCATGTGCCACAATACCTGAAATTTCTGGACCGATGACGACATCCATCTTTCCGGGTTTCATGTGATTCGCGTGCATAGCCTTCTTTATGGATCCTATATCGTCTGTTATCCTGTCTCGAAGGTTCAATGCATCAAAGTATTCATAACCCCCAGTTGATCCGAATTCACCAGTTGACTGCTCAAATTCACCGGAGTCGAGAATGCCAGCAAAATAGAAATAGCTGACTCGTGAGAATTCTCCCTTGATCTCCGAGCCCTCGCTATTCATGAATACCTGCTTCACCTTCCTGTCTGAAAGATAATTCATTCTTACGCTTGCACCCAGAGATTCCATGAGGATATCATTATCTCTCAGCATGGAGATTTTATCCTCTAACGAAACATTATCGACTTTTTTTGATCCCGAAACTACCCATTCTTTCTTGCCATCGCTCTTAGTCACTAACCGGGACTTCCCTGGAATCATAGATCTCTCGACTGCCACATCGAGAGCCCTTGAAAGTTCTGTAAAGTTTTCCGAATTTGAGAATGATATAGCAAGCGAGTTGTTCAGCACCCTGACAGAGTAACCGGAAGATTTTGAATATGCCGCACCCTCAAATGATCCATTCCTGTACGCCGCACCGGAGCCTTCGAGTTCCATGAACCTGACTTCTGCGTACTTGCTTTTCTTCTCAGCGGCATTCAGAAGCTTTTCACAGAGTTCTCCTGGCATTTCTATGCCCTCTCCTTGATCTTGGCGAGACGTTTCTCGTAGCCGTCAAATATGTCTGAAATACACTTCCCGAAGTTCCAGTTGTGAGAATCCATTGACAAGTTAATCCTTCCCGAAAAAAGCCGGGTTCTCACTGAATACTTTGTTTTTCCCTGCGTCTTGTATTTCTGCACGTTGATGTTGAGCTGGCCATTGTTGTGTCCAGTAAGTTTGTGAAATCTTGTCATGAACTTGTCAGCTAGGAAATACGCAATATCATAGAGGTCTTCTTCTCCAGGATCAAGACCGCTGATGTTGACAAGGACACCTTCGCCTTCGTTTGATCCAGCTATTGTGTTCACGATAGTATTCATTTCAACTATCCCAATGAGCCTGTCGTCCGAATCGGTGATCGGAACAATATGAACAAGATTATCGACCATCAGCGACGCTGCCTTTTCAAGAGAATCTTCCTTATTCAGGGCTGGAAGCTCAGACAGAAGCGAGGAGCATACTATCTTTACAGTCTGCTTTGCTGAGGCGTACTGCCCAAATTTTATTCCCTTCTCTTTCCCAAAGAGTTCCCGAGTGGCATCGTCCAGCTTGAGTATCCCGGTGTATTTCCTATGATCATCGACAAGAGGTATCTCAACCAGATCCATGGATCGCATTGCTTCAATTGCAGAATCCACCCCGTCCTTTTCATGAACTATCTCCGGTTCAAGAATCATCAGGTCTTCGCAAGTCAGGCTTTTAATGTTGTATATCTCTGCAAGATGCATGACAATGTCTGTTCTTGACACAATACCTACAATCTTGTCTTTCTTAAGAACAGGTAATGCCACAAGCCCGCTCTCCACAAGGCTTTTAGCAACGGACTCGACACTATCATCCTCCGCGATTCCCGGAGATGGAATTGCATAATGTATAACCTTTGTGTTTGGCCGTATACTATGCCTCTTGAGTATCTCCCTGTATGTAAGTACGCCAATATACTTGCCATCCCTAAGTATTGGAACGGTCTGAACCGAATTATCGCGCATCTTTGCAATAGCCTCTGTTATCACTGTGTTTTCATCCAGGGAGATAACATCCCTGGTCATGATTTCCATAGCCTTCATTTTCTACCTCCAAAATTCAATTCTTAGCGATGATACTAAATCTGCAACACGTTTTAATACATTGTGACCTGCCAGTGCCTCAGATATGAGATCGGCTATTCTCTCCATATCAGAAAATCCCATTCTTGAGATTTCCGAAGTTCCTATCCTACCATCACGGTCGACAATTATTTTGTTCTTTTCTAATTTATTTGAGAAATTTATAAAATCCTTTTCCCGGGAAGGTGAAAGAAGGACCTGATGTGACTTTGAATACCACGGCTTGAATCTTACAGGTATATCAAGATCATCAAGCGCCTTGCCAAGGTGGTGGGAGTTCTTCTCCACAAGTGCAGCATACTCCTTTCCATGTTTCAGCATTTCTTGGGCAGCAATGCCAAGAGCCGCAACCCTGTTAGGGTGCATGTTGTCCATCGTCATCCAAGTCAGGTTTTTCTCTATTTTCGGAACAAGATCCAGATCATTCGTGAGGATAAGTCCACCCTGTGGACCGAAGAATGACTTGTGAGTTGACCCTACCAGTATGTCTGCCTTTTTGGCAGCATCAGGCTGGAATTTCCCTCCGGCTATTAGTCCCATAACATGGGAACCGTCGTACAAAATCTTGGATCCTGCTTCAGCAGCTATTTCTGAAATCTCTGAAAGGTCATAGGACTTGACAAAAGCCGATTGTCCCAATACAATGAGGTTAGGCTTATCCTTCCTGGCAACTGTCGCGAATTCATTATAATCTATCTCCTGTTGCTCCTGCAGGTATGGAATATTTCTCTTCCTGAGGGATAGCATTTCTGGAATATACTCATCCTGGTAACCGGGGTATCCGCCACCTTCCGGTCCAATCGCATAAATCGTGTCTCCCCTTTTAGTAAGAGATTTGATTGCTGCGAGAACTGCAACATGGCCCCCGATAGGTCTAATATCGGCATAGCGCACATTATATAGCGACTGGACGTTTGTTTTGGCGGTTTCGTAAATCTCCTCAAAAATTGATGTTCCGCCGTAGGAGTTATTTCCATCAGGCATTATGTGGGAGTACCTTGATGCCAGATCACTTGATAGAGCCTCCTTCACATCAGGGCTTATTTTGTTCTCTGAAGCCTGCAAGTTTAGTGTTTCCAAACGGTATTTATCATTTTTTCTAACAAGTTCTAGAATTCCTGTCAATACCTTCATCTCCTCTTATGGTAGGTAATGCCAGTGACGAATAAAGATAAGTTGATACCGGCATCTGCTGGGATCAGTCACCGAGAGAATGCAGGTAAAGAGTAATGTACGGCTCCATTGCCTGCAGTAGCTTATTTCTCGCCTTGTTTATGTGCTCCTGCATCGTGGATTTAGACAGCCCATTTGATGCTGCAAGATCCTCAACCTTTGCCTTCCGCGGAGAGTTGAAAAGCCCAAGCGCAATAGCATCTCTCAAATATCTTATCTGCTTTGTTGACATTTCGTGGAATATGTCCCCCAGGGATATGCTGTATATTTCCCTCAGGGAATCCGGTAGGATCTTCTTCTTCCTTATTAGCTGCAAAGTACCTTCCCTCGACGCGGCTTCGAAAAACCTCTCCATATCCCCTTGCGAGAAAGAGATAAGCTTAAGCGTCTCCCTTCCGTTTGTATAGACTGCAGGTGCCTCCCAAAGCAGATTCATGGATTCAGCAAGGCGTATACTTGAATTGTGCGTTGTACATCTGCACGAAATTGCAGATTCGCTGTGACTTCCTATTAAACCGGAATTGAGAACCTTACTCTGAATAGAGTAAGCAACTTCCCCTAATCTCCTGTAAGCCTCCTTCATTCTATCCGCTTTTCCGTACATTTCAACGTAATCTATGACGGCGCTGCACCATCTGAATATAGTGACATCCGGAAATTCCTTTGATAATTCACAAAATGGTGTCCGGTTAACGAGTTGCAACTCAATTTCATCCATAATACCGTTCCTGAATGGTATTAAATATAATTACTTTCCAGATCATCATACCAGACATAAAGAGAATAAATTGCGATTCGTGTATTTAGGCCTTGCAAATCCTGGAAATGCACGCTGAGGTTATTTTGGCAATTCCAAGTTCAGGGAACAAGTGATGAAACTACGAATAGCAGAATGGACAGAATCCCAAAGAATATTATCACGTAACCCTGCAGAAACCGTAAGCTTAGATGTGGTGCTTTGACAATGATTGATGTTCCAGCAAATCCACCAAGTACTGCACCAACAATCAAGGGCGGAGCAAAGGTAAGACTTATTGTTCCAGAAATGTAGAAATGCACCGCAGCTCCCATTATAGTTATTGGAAGCGTTGCGGCGACAACCGTCGCAATTGCAGTTTTGGCATTGATCTTCTTGATGGCTGTCAGGAATGTACCCATTATCCCTCCAATCCCGATTCCAATAAACCCAGAGACAACACCTGAAAGGATGGCGACAAGACCTGTGTCCCCTGTTCGGGCTGTGCTTGCTTCCTCTATTTTAGAATTATATTTCTTTTGCTTTCTCGACGAAAAGAGAGAGAACAGTCCAAGCGCTATCAGTATTATGGCAAATACAAGCTTGAACGTATCCGTCGAAACGTAGTTCGTTACTACCGATCCAATGATGCTCGCAATAACACCTATGGGGGCAATGATAAGGAGAAGTTTTCTGTCGACCAATCCTTTCCTGATATCCTGCACAAACCCCACGAATGTACTGAAAACGATAGTCAGAAGGCTCATACCAGCGGCGTCGAGAGGTTTGAAACCATATCCGTAAACAAGAACAAGAACAATCATCACTCCGCCCCCTATGCCAGAAATATTGCCAAGAATCCCGACAATAAACCCAATGGCGAATATCGCGATAAGAAGAAGGAAAAGCATCAAGGGGACAATACAAGATAGTTCATATACTCAAGCGCGTAAAACCAAACAACCGAAAATCGAAGCCTTGATAAAAGCACTGGACAGTCGTTACCCATGGGCTTGAAGACTTTTTAAATTAGATAACTTCAACCTTATCTATCTAATAATAATTCAATACTGAATGAAGGACGATAACTCGTTGGAAAGCATGTTGTCAGAGGTATTGGGTCTTGTAACAGGCAATAAGATACTGGATGTAGGAACGGGATTTGGAATTGTCGTAAGCAAGTTGTTGGAGAGATCTGATACTCAGGTCTATTCAGTTGATCCAGAAGCATGGTCATTTGCCTCAATGCAAAGTGCCTACGAGAAGCATATTAAATCGGGGCGCCTGAGGCTTGTTGAATCCAGGATTGAAGATCTGAATCTCGGAAATGATGTTTTCGATACCTCTATTGCAATAGCATCTCTGCACCATCTTAGAGACCCTGTTCTAGGGATCAAGAAAATGGAAAAACTAACTAGGGGAAGTATTATTGTAACAGACTGGAACGAGGCGTCAGCGGGAATCCATAATCCTCATTCAAGGGTAGATCTGGCTGAAAAGGAGAGATCTTTGAAGAGACATGCGAAAGAAGCAGGTTACTCCGTCTTAGATCACAGGTACTGGTATATTCTGCACAAAAAGAATGGATAATGATAATTTTTTTATTTTTGCGGGCTCTTTTTCCCTAGGAATTATGTAACGCCGACCCTAACCTTTCTGTAAAGGAGCACAGCGATTGCAACCATAACCATGGTTTCAATAAACGTCACAAGAAGCTCCACAAGATCTGTCGTCGTGACTGTTGAAATGTATCCAGCCCTTACAACATCAGCGATGTACGTTAGTGGATTCACATAGAAGAGAACCTTCAGAGCTTCAGGCGTTGCCGACGTAATTGGATAGAAGACGGTGCTTGCGAAATCAACCAGGAAAATTATGAGGATTGTTAAGCTGTTGTATGCTTGATTGGACTTCACTTTTGCGGCAATTGCAAGAAACATGCAGCCGAAAAAAAGACTCCCAAGCGAAATACTTACAACAATAAGACCCACCCCCATCAGTGATACAGCAGTATAGTCGAGGAATGCTTCAGACACGAGCATCATGATTCCAGATCCAATAAAGCCGAATACAAGAGTTGTGAGAAGTATCCCAAAGAGATACTCTGCTCTTGTATATGGGCTGCTGAGGATCTGTTCAAACATGCCATATCTCCTGTCAGACCAGAGGAGACCTCCTGCAACTATTCCAGCTGTCGCTGTTTCGAAGGCAGCAATTCCTGGCGAGAGGAACTCCTTGTAGTTAATCGATGTTGAACCGACAGGTATCTGGCTGATTAGCGTGCCGAACATGTACCCCATAAAGACCAGGTATATAGTTGGCATCAGAACAAGAAAGACAAGAGTGCCGGGATCTGTGTTGACCCTTACGTTCCTTATCATTAGCCGGTAAGAATTTACTATATTCATTCAGACTCCTCCTGCAATCGTGCTTATGAACACATCCTCAAGAGAAACCGCCCTGACGTTAAGCCACTCAATCTGAACGGAATCTGCTAATGCCAGTTTGATAATCTCCTGCATTGTTTCCTGTGTGTTCTCTGTAACGATCCTGTAAGGCAACTCTCTTTCAAATGGAGGCTCAACCCTTCCTGAAGATACTTTCGAGAACATGGATTCCGCTCCTGTCTGATCTCCGCCAATCTTTACCTCAACTGTCTTCAGGCCGTTATAGCCAGTCTTCAGGGCATCTATAGTGTCACTTGCGAGGATCTTGCCGTTATTCATGATTGCAACCCTCTGGCAAAGATAATCTGCCTCCTCAAGGTTATGTGTTGTGAACAGTACGCTAAGGCCGTCTTTGGTCAGATCCTTGATCATGTTAAGTATGTTTCTCCTTGCAATAGGATCGAGCCCGGAAGTTGGCTCATCCAGGAAGAGCAGATCCATGTCATGCATAAATTCTCGAGCTACCTGGACCCTCCTTTTCTGCCCACCGGAAAGATCCCACATCCTCTTTTTTCTGACGTCTGTGAGTTCGAATGTACTCAAAAGGGATTCCCGTTTTTTGTCGCGCTCAGACTTGCTGACTCCCCAGATGAATCCATAGACATCGAAAGCCTTTTCAACCGTTGTAAAATCAAAGGACTCATCCTGCAGCACAACGCCAATTCTTTTTCTAATATGGTTTCCCGCAGTGCTAGGATCCATTCCCAGCACCTTTACGGATCCTGAAGATCTCTTCAGGAGAGTGGAAAGAATCCTGATGGTAGTTGTTTTGCCAGCGCCATTCCTGCCGAGCATTCCAAAAACCTCTCCTTCTCTCACAGAAAAGCTGATACCATCGACAGCATATTTTCTGCCATCGTAGGTGTACTTGAGATCCTCTACTTCAATTGGATAACTGGTCAATCCTAAAACCTCGCTCAGCATTGGGTTTTAATAAAAATAGATTTTGATAGACAAATTTCACAAAAATCGTTCTAGCGCTTTTCATCTAATATCCTCCCTTACATTCTTTTTCCTAACGATTGCATTTTCTGACATCTTTAAAGTGCTTGCTTCGGCATAGTCAACTTCACAACCGTCTCCAAGCGTGATATCATCACCGATGATCCTTTTGGCTATCACGCCCTCGAGTTCGGCTGTCTTGCAAGTGATTTCATCTATCTTGATGCTTGCAGAGTGAAATCTACGCCACTGTCTGCTGATATTTACAGTATTGCAACGCAGGTTTGTTATTTTTCCATGCGTAGAGCCAAGGTCTATTTGAATTGAATTGCAGTCCACTATATCTGATTCAATGACACCGTCAATGTCTATGACATCAGCTTTTATTCGCTTCTTTATTGTGAGCCAACCCGAAGAGTCTATTTTTCCTGAATCAAGTTCTTCTGCTTTCAAGGATCCTGCCAGATCAAGAGATTCGCATGAAATACTACCGCCAGCCACCAGGCTTCCGGAAACATCAAGACTTCCCGATAAAGTGATCTTTCCTCCAATGCTTGCTGCACCTGACACCTCCATATTTGTGACGTCCACATTGCCTGAAACCTTTACAGACCCTGAAACACTTAACTCCTTGGCGTAGATGTCATCGAATTTTCCCAGCCCCATTACGTTGACTGTTGAAGTTCTTTCTGGTTCCTTATTTTCATGCTTCTCCTCTGAGATTTTTTCTTTCTTGCTATCTTCATCTTGAGTAGTCTTCCACCTCGTTAGTATTTCATCATATAGCTCTTGTGTTATGGCTCCTTGATCCAACTTTTCTTTCAGCTTTCTTTTCAGGTCTTCATCCATACTTGTCAAACGCTGATTCAAAGGTATTATAAATATTTATTTTGAACTTAATATTTAATTCTAGCAATGATTTTGTTAACCGATTCAAAAAAATCAATTGAGTCGAGCAACAAAAAAGTTGATATTATGCGAATAACTGCAACTTTGTGATTTCTCCAGTACATACACTCACATCCAGAGCTAAGATGAATATTGTCGAGAGACTCTCAACATCAACATCTCCAGCAAGTCTTGCCGAGAGAATGGGCATGACCAGGCAGGCTATCGATAAACATCTGAAGGAACTTCTCTTATATGGGATAGTTGAGAAAATATGGGTTACGGGACCAACAAAACCCCGGCTGGAATATAAAGTCACGAGCCTGGGAGTGAGCTTCTACAAGAAGACAGGTGACTTGATACTGGAATATAGGGAAGAAGGAATAGCAGAATATAATGAAAAATTAAAATCGTTTGATCTCCGCCTCTTAAATGGGGATATTGATGTGGCAAAATATGAGCAGCTCAAATCTTCCTTGAAAGAAGAAATGTCATGGTTTCTGGAAGAGCATGGAGTATCTTAAGGAAGAATATCCAATGATTCTTCTAATAATCATGAACAACATCCAGATGCCAATTCCGCGCTAAATGAGCTCTTTTGGCGATATGTATCCTCAGATCACATGTGCCTGACTAACTTCTTTGCAAGTTTTCCTTCTCTTGTCCTTGGGTACAAGTTATTGTTAATGATACTTGAAGCTTCATCTTTGTAATACTCATACTTTTCAGAATTTCCCTGCTCAAGATAGAGACGAGAAAGCGCTGCCAGCCGTATCACAAGCTTTGGCATTATAGATGGATCAGACAGTGCCGTTTCCTTATACTTTTCAAGATTGTTTTCGAGGGACTTTATTGCTTCTGGCCCATCCTTGCTTATCCCATTCACAGTAACCTTTGTATCGCCGTTAACCTTAAACAGACTCAGCGCATGAATAGCCGATCCGCTGCCTTCAGGGATCGCGACCTTGTATTCCTTCCTGATAAACATAATCACCCCGTGCTTTGAAGCGTACACTATAAAGATCATAATGCTTACTATAAAAGAAGTTGACCAGGCGTAAACTAATATATGCTGGTACTGAGAAGAGTTCTGGAAGGAAATGTTATTTTCGAGAATGACGGCAGCAAGTGTGAATGCAAGAGTCACAGCAAGCGGTAAAAGCGGTATCCACCGATGCATTTCATTTTTTGCAGCCCTATATGGCACTATTACTGTAACTACATAAGATTAATAATTTTAAGGTAAGACGAAAACTGCATGATTTACTTATGAATTTTCTCTGGATGCCCTCATCTGGGAATAAGAGGACAATAGGACCTTTTCAAGGATAGTAAACTCTATTAGTCGACTGGCTTTGCATTCATTAAATCCTACAATTAATGTGAGTTTACAAAATAGGCGGATGTTAACAAGTTCGCGATAATATTTAAGGTTTCCAAGGTTATATAAAACCTTGAAGACTAAACAAGAATGACAGCAATGCGACCTCGGTTCCTAAAGTTTGATAATCTGGGTTCACTGAGAGACTACTGGGCAGTTTCAGAAACCCAAAAGCCAATTTTAAATGAGAGGGACTTCTCAAGCATTATAGAAATAGTATCTGAGTATTATCGTGAATCACTTTCTTCTAATGGAAAAAATGCACACTTGATAGAGCTTGCTCAAAGCGTAGATTTAAGGCAGGTTGCGTTCGAGATATGTGCTCGGCTTGTGAGCGAGGGTTATGCTGCGTTGATACCAAGCGAGTCTGGGTCAGTCTATAATGATTTAGCCGGGCAACACAACAAACTTTTTACTTTAGTTATAGAGCAGCAGTCTAATATTTCAGGCACTTCTGATGGTTATTCAGCACAACTTAATCGTTCAATGAATGAAGCAATGCTGCATAAAAAAATCCCATTTCCTGTTCTATTTCTTAAGTATCAATCGGTACCAAGTCATGGCAAGAAGGGACAGATACTAGCAACAAAGGCATATCGTAAGAATAATGATAGTCCCATTAAATTATGGTCCCCGCCTATTCTGTTTTTCGTTGCAGGAATTGTTTTGTTTTATCAGGAACCACAGATTTTTTTATTCTTCATTACAAAGCTATATGTAATACGGCAATTGCAGGAATTTATAATAATAGAGAACCTTTCATTCATTATTTCATATGCTTTAATGGCCATCGGCATTGCAGGCATTGTTATTTCTGCGCATGTGAATAAGTCTCAAACACTGGATAAGAGTGAGTCTATGACAAGCATTTTGTTATTCTTTCTCTTCCTATTAATGATTTTTCCTTATTATATTCTAATCCCTCATACCACGCTTAACCCACCCTTACCCCCTTATGGGGGAGGCAAACTTGTGCCTTCTAGTCTATTGGAACCATTTCTTTATTACTTATCTCAAGTTTTAGTTTCACCATTCTGGTTGGACACTTGGAAAGGGCAGATTTTCCTTGGTTCGGCAATCTTCCTGTCTATATCCATCGCCATTTACATAATTTTGGGTCTTCGTAAAAATTTCAGAGTTTCAGTAATATATCTGACACTTGTGGGATTGAACTTGATAATCGGCAGTTTTACGGCTATTTTTTCTCCGCTTTGGGATCTAGCTTTTTCAGGCTCTCTGGATCAAGAAGCTCTATTGGTTTATAATTTGATGTCATTGATTGCATATTTGACGAATCTGGTAGTACCTGCAACATGCCTGTTCTATGTATTCAAGAAGAGTTAGGGTATCAACTCGCATTAAAATTGCTATGAACGCTAATACTCAATGTTCTGATTTCTTCATGAACAATCGCAATTTATTGTAAAGTTTTGTTATTGGTATTGAAAAGCAGAATTTTTGGTAAGTTCATATAGAAAGAAATCGATACCTTTCCAAATGAAAGTATCTTTCAGGTTGATGGCAGCGTCATACAGGAGAGACGACGTTGCCGTGGAATTATTTGGCCGGACCAGGGAAGGTAAATCGGTCACGGCTCTATATAAAAACTTCAAGCCTTATTTTGACCTTATTGATCCCCCTGATTCTTACATTGCTGAACTCCAAAGATCAGAGGAATTCGTGAAAGCGGAGGACAAGATGCTCTGGGTTGACGGCAGGGACAGAAGGATAAAAAGAATATACATAAAGTCGCCGTGGAAAGTTCCCGAATTCAGGTCTTCATCGCCTGTTGATGTCCTTGCTGCTGACATTCCTTTTCATCACAGGTTCATCTACGATCTTGATCTGGGTGCGTGCGTGGAAGCTGATGGTTTCGAGGATCCTGAGGAAAAGAAGAAGTTCACTACAGATATAGTGCTCACTGCGGATTCGGTCAAGAGCACCGATGATTATAGTGTATCGGCTAAAATTTTCAGTTTTGATATTGAGAATATAATAGAAACGAAGCAGATTCTTGTAATTGGATGGTCAATGGCGCATGGAGATGAGAGAAGTACCGGAAGCTTTACCGGTAATGAGCGTGAAATATTGACCCAATTCAAAAGCTTCGTGAATCGCGAGGACCCTGATATCATTATAGGGTACAACATCGACGGGTACGATCTACCACTTCTCACAGATAGGATGAAGGCAAACAATATTAGGGCCGATTTTGCAAGAGATTTTTCATCTCCTCACAGGGTACAGGATAGATACTGGAGAATGCATGGAAGAATCATAAGCGATGTATGGTGGAATGTGAAAAAATATCTGCACCCGAAGTCGGAAACCTTAAACGCTGTCTCGCGTGAGCTCTTGAATGAGGGCAAGGACAATATCAACCGACTGAAGATTAAAGAGGAATGGGAAAACCGCCAGGGCGAGGTCATAAAATACTGTATCAAGGATGCTGACCTCACTCTCCGGATATATGAGAAGCTTCGAGTAGTTGACAGGAATATGTTCATGTCCACAGTGACAAAGCTGCCGCTTGATGACGTAACAAACGGTGGAACCAGTAACTATGTTGATTCAATACTCATCCGGGAAGCTGACAGGAAGAACATCGGGGTCAAGCTGACATACCGGGTTGACAAGACAGCCCCTATAGAGGGCGGATATGTCAGATCAATCGGTGCAGGTCTTTATTCCAATGTTGTTGTGCTGGATTTCAAGAGCATGTATCCATCAATGATTATCAAGTACAATATATGCTTTACAACACTGAGCCCGGATGGAAAGATAACTGCACCAAATGGCGTGCATTATCTTGATAGAAGCCAGAAGGAAGGCCTGATCCCAAAGATTCTGCAGGACCTGATGCGGGAGCGGGACGAGGTCAAGAAGATGGCAAAAAATGCATCATCCGAATCGGATCGCAATTACTACGATGGAGTGCAGGGTGCAATAAAGATACTGATGAACACATTCTACGGAGTGCTGGCTTCTTCTTTCTACAGATTCACTAACCCGGAAATCGGGTCTTCGGTGACTCATTATGCCCGAAACACTATCCAGAATGTCATGGACAAGCTTGAGAGAAGCGGTCACAGGGTTATCTACGGGGATACAGACTCAGTCTTCATAGAATCAGGGAAGTCCAGCGTAGCTGAAACGGTAAAATTTGGTGAAGAACTGAGCAAGCGCCTCTCTGCTGAGGAAGGTATACTTCTTGATTTTGAAAAGGTTCTCGATCCCTTCTTTTCGCATGGAGCCAAGAAGCGATACGTTGGCAGGATTGCTTATCCAAAGGATCAGGAGGGCAAGATACTTATTAGGGGATATGAGGTCCGAAGAACAGATTCATTCGATCTACAGAGCGAATCACAATCAAAAGTCTTCGAGTTCATCATGAATAGGGATCCGGAAGGAGCGGTCGAATACGCTAAAGATATTATTTCAAAAATATCGAGGGGGGATTCAGCGATACCGATACAGAAGCTTGTCATTTCCAGGTCTGTGAGGGATGAATCGGAATATGCTAACTCCGACTCTCTTGCTAATGTCAGAATTGCCAGGAAGCTAAAGGAAATGGGAGAAACATTCGTATCCGGAATGAAGGTTTCCTGGATAGTAACGAACAGCAGGAAGTCCCCACAGGAGGTCGAGCCGTATATAGAGGGACAGCCCTTTGAATATACCCCCGACTGGCTATATTACTCGAAAAGGGTCAGTGAAACACTTAACAGGATACTTGAGGGTTTTTCATTAAACGTTCTTTCCGATGCAAGGGGGGAAGCAAAGATCAAAGATACTGACGAATCAAAAAAGATCAGGTCTCTGGACAGTTTTTAATGGTGGTTTGATTGGATTATTTGGATTCCTGGAACACGTTGGCAGCAATTGCATTAATTTCTGGAAGCTTCGAGATCTCGAAGGAATGTACTTCCCAGCTCGGGGATCCTGTCGAGAGCGGTATCTTTCTGAGATCTATAGGCATGCAGAAAGGGCAGAGGGCCGATTACAGGGCCTCAATAGAAGGATCAAGCCTGGCTGTGCACCTGGTTGAATATGAAGATGGCTTCGAGCTTCACCTGGATAGATTTGATCCATCAAAGAACCTGTTGCAGCACCTAGTTTTTGACTATCTTCCAAATATAAGGGGGAGATTGTTGCAAAGACGCAAATGAAACCTGAACACTTACTGCAGCTTGTAATATTCCGAAGGATCTATCACGTTCAGCTCGACACCGTCCATGAACTTACGTGCGTTCCTGCAAGCGTTTAAGACAGCTTCGTTGAAATCGCCTGGAACTTCGCTCCCTTCATGTGGTGTGAAGATGCAATTTTCTGGCACTTCGTCAACTATAGCGGGTTCGTTCCACCAAACATCTGTGGCATAGA
>JAJYZI010000071.1 GCA_021800105.1 Thermoplasmata archaeon | reverse complement strand
AATGATTGTTCCAACTCAACAAACCCACTCACTGCTGAGAATATTGAATAAGGTGATTGAAGGATCTGAATTGTGGAAACTGCAGCTAAGCGAGGTTGTTTCTTCCAGCCAACTTAGAAAGTGTGAATTGATTTTATGACCAGCATAATGTGTAACAGATCGATTGGAGGAAAACGCAGGTTATCCTCTTGCTCTAGTGATATAGGGACCTGGTGTTTCTTTTGCTGAAATAATGGTAAATTTCTCATCTTGAAAAGAATGTTACCTGAGCCTTTACCATGTTGTCTAAATTATGGACGATGGATAATGAAAGTTTATTAATAACCAGGAATGACTCTGGCGTGGAAAATGATAGAAAAGCGTGACGTAAATTATGACAGTATTTCGATAATCAGGTTAGGTCCTGAAAGATTTGCTGATTTCAGGGTACTACGCCTAGAGTCGCTGAAAGCTTTTTCAGAAGCCTTTGGCAGTTCATACGAAGAGGAGTCTTCCTTTTCTGATGAAGTGTGGAAAGCTAGAATTGTCAATATGTTATTCGCTCTATATCAGACATCTCTTATAGGAATGATAGGATTCCTGCCAAGGAGTAGGGTTAAAACGAGGCACATAGCAGATATATTCAGCTTCTATGTGAGCGAAACGTATCAGGGGATCGGTGTTGGATCGAGGCTTATGGAAAAAACCCTGTTAAATATTGAAAGTAACCGGGAGATCGAAAAGATCGCTCTCAGCGTAAATTGTGATATGAAAGCAGCCGTACACCTTTACAAAAAGTTCGGCTTTGCAATCTCAGGCAGACTAATCAGGGAATTGAACATCAATGGAAAGTTTTATGACGAGTTCATCATGGAGAAGTTGATTAAGGCACCATCGTAGACTGAATGCAGGAAGATACTATGTGTTACGGAGTTATGGTACATTGAAATATGCGGATTTTCAACGAGAAGTGCAGCCTCTCATTATATATTATAAAATAGACTTATGACTGGAACAGAATTTTCTGTTAAACTGTTCGTAAATTATTCCTTTCTCGCCCACTGGTTTTTGGAACGACGGATAATCTAATATTCTCAAAACTTCAGAAAATGCTTTAGCATATTGAGAGGGATATGAAATAACGAAAGGATAGCGAAAAGGCCAGAAGTGCCCCTAATTTTTTAGCGATCCGTACAGAATTGAGAAAAGCGGTACACAAGATCATCCATGCCTACTTGCCTCCGATATTTGTCGAAAAATGCGATCCCGGAATCATTAGCTTCAAGTATGTCCTGAATTTTTAATGAGAAAGATTGTTAACTCCACCGCTGTGATTCTCAACAATATCAGGCAGCCTTTTTTCCGTTTTTCCATTTTTTTTATTGCCTCCTTGGTAGTCTTGGCAGTTCCCCCTTCTTTTTCAGGAAATTTATCTAGTGACTTGAGTCCGTCTGGTTACCATTATGCGAAATTGTAGGCACTATCCCTTGTACCAAGGACTCAGCTATATCTCAGCAAACAGCGGATTTTAGTAAACAATCTGGAGACAATCAGAAATGCAGGATTACAGTATAGTTCTGGTACATAATATAGATTGCCACTACTATGACTATGATTGCAAAAATCTGAGTAAGCCTTCTCTTTGGAACTTTGCTTGCAAGCCTTGCACCAAACCACCCTCCAAATACTCCACCTAAAATAAACAGTGCCGAAATTATAACGTTAAGGTCTCCGTTTAGAGCGTATCTGGCTGCGGTTATAACACCAAATGTCCCGACCGCCAAGAGAGATGTGCCAACCGACTGGATAATATTAAGCCCGCCACCGAAAAGGAGACCTGGCACTATCAGAAATCCGCCACCAATACCAAAATACCCTGACGCGAATCCCACAATTAGGCCAGCTAAGATAAGTATTATCAACGATCTTGAAGATTTAACTATTTTTCTCTCAACCTGAGACAGATCAATACATTTCCGCTTCAGCATGTATACCGCTATTCCTATCATCAAAAAACTGAAGAAGAATAGCAGGTCATTTCCAGGGGTCAGGAGTCCCAGTTCAGAACCAGCTAGAACACCAGCAATTCCCGGTATTGTGAATTCAACTCCAATCTTATAGTTTACATGTTTCTTCAGCGTATGCGGGATAAGGTTTAAATATGCATTCACGCCCACAGCCAGTGCAGTCGTTCCAATTACAATGTGCGGGTGATCATATCCAACAAGATATATCAGTAATGGTATGGCAAGTATAGATCCACCACCGCCTATTAGGCCAAGCGAAAACCCTACTATAATGCCAGAAAATATAGAGAGAACAACTTGAATTTCTGTTAATGTGAACATTGCAGCCTAGAAAGTTATCACGGAATATCCGTCCTGTATTCGTGCATCAACTTCCACACCACCGTAAACTGATTCTAACTTTGGAAAAATATCGTTCTCAGTTAGTCCTTCACCTGCCATGCTAACTTTGCATATCCTCAGTGGTATGCCTTCTGCCATAAGCATATTGATCTGCTCTAGAAATTGAGGTGAACTCTTCTGATTTTTGTTTGCAGCCTGGACTCCTCTTCCAAGGAAGAGGAGTTCAACCTTCGCCTTTGCATTCTTCACTGCATTGAACGCAAAACTGAATGCAACCATCTCAGCATTAATGTTGTCTTTTCCGGTTGTCAGCATTACCAGAATTTTTGACATAATTGATCATCTCCCAATGTACAGTTACCTATTTTTACATTCCAGTAAAAATTTAAGTTATTAATCCTCCGTGCCGTCATTTGAATATCCCGGATACTTTGTCCTGTACCAGACTGCTGTGAGAAGAAGCATTACTATCAGTACGAAAGCTGTGATAGATACTGCAGAGGGACTTGGGTCATATCCATTATATGATCCAACAGCAAATGCCGCGACGATAACCAACAGAGATGTCATTGCTAAAATAAACGCCTTCACTCCTTTCTCGCTCTTTCTTGTTACCTCTCCTTTATTATTCATTCAGTTTACCCCCTTCGCCTTCCCGTATAATATCCTGCCGAATATCAGAAGACTTATTGCAACAATTACAAAAAACTCAATGCTGCTTGCCGCCATCTGAAGATCTCCGCTAAGAATATGCCCCGAGGCGCAACCGTCAGCCATTCGTGCCCCAAACAGCACAAGGAAAGACCCACTAAATACTCCTACGGCTCTCTTGAGTTCGTTTGGCCCGAACCTCTTCTTCCAAGTTCTTGGTACCCAGTAATTGAAGGCCTGAAATCTTCTTGAAACAAATATTGACACGAGAAAAGCACCAAGAAGCGTTCCTATATCACTAAATGGTTCCCATCCTACAGTGTCAAATACAAGTTTACTGTAATTGTATGATGGGAGCCATAGATATCCGACTACCCAGCTGTATGTTGTCGATTCGCCGAATATCTGGTGCAGGAACATTTCCAATACAACGATTAATCCGATAAATGCTCCAACGAACGTCAGCATCCATTTAAGGTTGTTATTTGGTGCCCAGTGCTCATTTGCATTGCGAGCTAAGTTGTCATTCGAGCCGATTGGCATAGAACTACCCTCAATTAATGTTTCAGTTGCTTCCTTGTGCATGGCCAGTTCAGGTACTGGCATTTTGTAATCTGGATGGGTACCAATGTATACACAGCTTTTGCCTCCTTTATACCTTGGAAGAAAATATGCTACTCCCAGCATCAGGGCGAGCCAAGCTATAGAGATCAGAAAGCCGACAAGCAGATCTGTGCCAGCAGTGCCACCCAGATATAGTTGTCCGAAATTGTCCGTGTTAACAAGCCACTGGCCAGCAGGCGTCTGATAGAGAAGAGTCCATGCAGCAGCACCTAGAAGACCACCTGCAACTGCATAAATTGCTTCTCTTCTGCCTTCACCCAAAGCCATCCATTCAGTTCCTGGAACATAGCCGGATAAAGCGATACCTGAACCAAATATAACTGCTCCAAGTGCAACTCCGATTACATATATAGGTTTAACTCCGAAATGGAAACCTACCCCGAGAGCTGCCAGGCCGTATAAAGCCACCGCGCCTACACCAATTGCAATTGCAATGCAGTTTATGAATAGTCTGTCTTCCCACTTGGAAAGTTTGAGAAGTATATCGGCATTTGAAATTCCCCATAACTCTGCAAATCCACCAATTGCGACTCCAATAAATATACCTATCCATAAAGGCGCCGTGTATGATATCGTCATAAGGCTATCATAAATCAATAGTAAGTCTGTCTATTAATGTTATTATTCTGTGCAGGTTATTTTCACTTTTTATGCAACGACGAAATGAATTTATTAGATACTTAAGCTTATTACGATATGGTCGGAAAATATGCCCTTTCACTTTTTGACTACGAGAGCCTATCATTAATAGAAGTCTTTCTGAGGAAATTACCGAAAGTTAAGAAGTTGTTTATTCTCTCTTCCGGCAACACAAGAATGGAAAGAGATTTGAAAGATTTTTCCAAAAAGATTAACGTCAAAGTAGAAATCACACCTATTTATGACAAAAATAACTTTTTTGAAGTATACCTGATGCTTGAAAAGATATGTGAAGAAAATGGATTTCCGTCGTGGGTAAACATTGCAAGTGGGTCGGGGATGGCACTTTCAGCGCTGACACTCCATGCTTATTTCAAGGACGCCCTTCTTGTCATTTTTGATAAATTCACGGATACAATAATAACTACAGACGTAAATAAACTAAAAAAAATCAAGATTTATAAAAAGCGGTATTTTGAACTCATTAATCATCTCGAAAGGAAGAATCAGACCACTGCAGAACTTGCTGGTTTTTTTAAATTATCACCATCCTCCATGTCAAGAAGACTAAAACACATGGAAATGTTCGATATCGTTACAAAGAGAGGTCTTGGGAGAGCCAACTCTCCCTATGTGTATCAGTTAACCGACTTCGGGAAACGACTTTTATGAGGAGACAGGCAGATTCACAGTCATTAGTTAAGGGGGACCTCTCTATGGGGATGTATGAACTCTGCGATAAGAGTGGTTAAGATGGTGACTGCCATCGAAGCCATAAAGAATGAACTGCGGAACGAAGTCTTGTATATCCATTTGACGAACTTATTGGGGGAGCATTTCGTCACATCGCACTATACGTGCTGCAGAGTTTGGCGGATTCTGAAGTAGAAAGAAACACCGCAGAAAATATAAGTGGTTGAGTCGCATCTAGAACCTAGAAGTTGTGATAGTTGTGAGCAATTTATGATAGGTTAGAAGTTATAGCATCTGAATCACCGAAACCTCATAAAAGATAGATAGAACATTTGAGGCAAAATTATTCCAAATAATTCTGCAAAGCTA
>JAJYZI010000001.1 GCA_021800105.1 Thermoplasmata archaeon | reverse complement strand
CCTGCTAATAAGTTTTTTCAATCCAGTGCCCTCTTTGTTATATTTCTATCAGGTTTCAATGAGGTCATATCATTGCCAAGACCCCGAAGATGATGATAAAAATCATGCTTGCCCAATAAGCTATTTCCCCTTTTCGTGAAGTGGAAAAATCCCTCATTATTGATCTGTTTCTGGCAATCACTCCCATTAATATGCCCGGCCCGATTAGAACGAATACAAAAATAACAAGCAGGTCAAGCACCGTGTCTATTAACATTGTTACAGGGATGATTAAAGCTATTAGGACAGCAGGAAAACTCTCCAGGATATAGACTATGGATGATTTTTCCCTTTTTATTCCCAGGGCTTCCATTAACCCCCAGGCACTTCCCAGAGATATCACTACGAGAGCGAGAAAGGCTGCTCCTATTAGACCAATGCCAAACAGGTAGGGCGAATATACGCCTGCAATCGCAGACAGCCCTTTTGATAATTCTGATATTGATGCAAAATTTGTCTTCGGGTTTATGCCACTCATTGCCATCTCAACAATGACCATCAGCATTTCTGACACAAATGCACCCAAAAGAGTCTCAATTCTCATTGATTTCAGAGCGGTTTTCTTAAAATCAGAAATTTTATTGTTTTTCAAAGAACCGGAAATATCCTTGTCCGAGCTGCTGATTCTAATGTGAGATACCTTTTCTGCAGTAGCTGAAGCCTGGAAGAACAACATAAACGGCATAATGACGGCTCCAACGTTAACAGCAAGAATGAACAGAAAATCTTGCGATGGAACTATGTACACTGGATTGTAAGGCTCAACTCCTCTCACAAACAGTGTGGCCAAAAAGGCTACTATAAGGGAAGCGGATACCAAGACCAGAATTGTTTGCGTGATGCCGTATTTTCTGCGGATTACCACAGCCAGATGTATAAGGTAGAATATAGGAAGTGACAAAATTATTGGAATGCCAAAAAAAGAGAGCCCAATGGCTATACCAAGATATTCTATTATGTAAGTCAGCACGTCGGTAATAACCATAGGTAGAGTAGTAATAATTGCAATATTGTGCGAATAATTATCACGTATAACTTCTCCAAGACCTTTTTCCGTCGCTACGCCAATTCTGCCAGATGTTTCCTGGACGAGATAAAGTGGGATGATAAGGAGTATCATGAACCAAATCAAGCCATACTTGAAGATCGCACCTGTTTCAGCAGCACCTATGGTGCTGCTCGCATCCATGTCGGCCATCATCACAAGCCATGCGGGGCCGAAGAACCTTACGTAGTTCCTCAAAGTTCCCTTTTTTAGCAAATTTTTCCACATGAGAATTAGGTATGCCTAAATAAACACATATCCAAACACATAATGCACACACTACGGATCGGACATGATGTGACAATGCAGGTTAGGGGAACATAATTCTGATCTAGACGACTAAGTTAGATCTACAGTGCATTTTAGTTTGTAAATTAAATATGTTCATAGAGTATACGTATGGGCACCCAGCATAATCATAAGTATGTTTGACAAAGCAGATCAAAGCCCAAATAGGAAACGTTTCTCTAAATGCACCACAAACAACAAATAACCCTACCTTCTCGGCTGTAGTTGATCATGAAAACTCGATGCTATAATTTCTTTCAAGGCTCGCGAAGCGCTCGTCGCTATTCATTGATAGAGGTTCCTACTTTTGCTGTTCTTGAAGGATGCGTACCTGCTTCAGATTCTGCTGTTGAAACCGGTGAGAATGTTGAAAATATCTGATGCTTACAGTAGACTTGACAGGAGATGCGTTATAGCCATCATTCTGAGAGGAGGGATTTTCGATCTCATGGTGAGAATGGAAGAAACGATACCAGCCTATGTTTTTTCCGATTCAGACTCTACCTATCTGCAACTATTTTTCCAGAAAGGAATTTCCAGAACTTCAACCATAAATTCAATTCTTTCCAGGAAAGATCTCGTAGAGAAACGATCCTATTTTTCCCTGACTGAAAAGTTAGAAAGCAGGAAAAGGATACATATTATAAATGAACTGAACCGGATTCCTTCTGTCACAATTAGCAACACTTATGTGCTTAAGAATGAACTTTTCATCGATTTCAGGTTTCACCACAGTAAATTGCTGCAAGTGAATGCTATGCTTTCAAATTTTATAGGCAAGCAGCCGGATTTCAGAATAGTAACCATGTCAATCTCAGCCACTTTAAGGGAAAAACTTGAGACCATCCATTCTCAAACGAAACTCTCGATAGCGCGTTTTTCGACTGCATTGCCTCAGGGGAACGAAATCGTGTCGTATATAGGGAATAACCATCTTGATGCTGTAGCTGAAATAGATGGAAGGGTACTTTCAGAAAAAGGAGTGAAAGTCATCCTGTACACTGAAAAACCCGTAGAACTACCCGGGATAGAAGTTATCTCCAAGGTAGACAATATTTACGAATTTTACGGCCGTCAGGACCCTCTTATTGAGGCGCGCAGGCTTGGTAATGAAGCCAAGATCCCAAGGGCAGCCTTCTTTATGACAATAGAAAACAATAGGTTGCATGACATAACATTCATCCCGACATCAGAAGCAGATGAATTTCTTGAAATAATGATGCATCTGAGAACAAGTGGTGGGCAAGGCCCACCTGTCCTTGAATACTATTCTGAGCTCAATCCTGATCTCTGGAACTGGCTTTAGCAACTGTGTTTTCTGAAGGCTCAAAATACTTTTTACTTTCAAAAGGTCCACATACTAGAAACATCGGCAAAAAGTGTCTCTTCCTGATTCATTATTCCTTTTTCTGAGAATGTAACCTATAAGTTGAATCCGCAGTGTTCAACCCATTTTGAACTTTATCTATAAGAGACTGTGAGAAAATTATTTGAAGATGATTACTGGCTCTTGTAACAACAAAGTTTATTCATGAGCCCGTTAATAGCGACTCGTGAGCAGTTCCTACGTGACAAAGGTTGGAAGGAAACAGTCTCAGCTTCATCCAGACATGATTGAAGATTACGTTGATTAATCTGAAATACAGTCGGAACGTTTACACATTGATTTGGTACATGGGAAATGAAGCAGGAAGGACCCAGACTGCCTACGCTACGAATGAACTGGTGCATAACAATTCATAATGTTTTAAGAACTGTGAGGGCTTCCTAGAGGAACGCTTCAGGGCACTCTTGAAGGAGTCAAAGACCTGAAGATTCGTTGAGGGGATCATCGACGATCTTTCACGGGACTATACAGAGAGATTCCTTCTCAACGCCCTATCACAATTCCGAACTCCCAGCACAATAACGATAACGACTGACGGGTACCGTTACGATGATGTGCTGAAGAAGGCAACAAGGAAACTCGGTATAAGAAGAATAAGCAGGCAAGATGCCTCTTCCACATTGAGAAGGGCATAGTTCACAAGATAAGGGAAGCTTACATGGAAGATGAACTGGACCTTCATAAGAAACTGATAAAGTGCATGTTCTTCCAGACACTAGGGAACCTGAGGAAGATAGGAGATAATCCCTCAGTAATGGAAGGCATAGAAGGGAAATCTGAATACGAGACAATCCAGTACATCATCGGGATACTGGACAGGTGTTATGGAAACGATCCCATAATATCGAAATTCCTGTCATTCCCGGAGGCGAACAGGGCAGAGGTGTTCCTCTACCTGAAGGACAGCAACGTTGAGAAGACTACGGGGTTTGCAGAGAGACACTTTTCCGTCATGTCCTGGCTGCTCAAACACAGATTCAAGACAAAAGAAGGTCTGCTGAGGCTGTCATACTGGCACCATTACTCTCACCCTCTACCAACGTAGATCTGACATTCTCCTTTATCTGTCTAAATTTATTTCTTCATGCCGTCCAAAAGTCTCGGGAGAACATCGAACATGTCACCTACAATGCCGTAATCACACTCTTCGAAAATAGGTGCTGTTTTGTCCTTGTTGACCGCGATCACTATCTTCGAGCCTCTCATTCCAGCAATATGCTGGATCTGCCCCGATATTCCTAGTGCTATGTACACTTTTGGCCTGACTTTCCTTCCTGAGAGGCCCACCTGTCTGTCTTCGCTTAGCCAGTGATAATCCAGGCATACCGGGCGAGACCCAGCAATCACGGCGTTAATGGCACTGGCGAAAGGTTCGATGGCGCTTAATTTATCCTTGTTCCCAAGACCCCGTCCTATGCTGACTATAGCCTGCGCCTTCTCAATGTCAACGCCTCCTGACTTCTTTTCTTCGCTTGAAAGCACCGAGATCCTTGACGGTGAAAGAGACACCTGCTCGACTGGAGACTCTGTGCCGACTTCTCTTGGCTCGACAATACCCGGAGAGACTGTAAATATACGGGAACTGGACTCCTCCTCAAGGATAGACTTCCCGCCAAAGAAAAATCTCTTCGTCCTAGTTGAAGAGCCCGCTAGTTCAAATGAGCTGATCTCCGCGATTGAGCCTGCATTAGATTTCGAGGCAAGTAAGCCTGCTACGTCTCGTCCATTAACCGTTGAAGCAATGAAGCCAAACTGGTATTCTCCTTTTGACATCCTGGAGGCCAGGAGATCAGCAATGGAATCCGTCAAATTAGTGTCATTTACAATGTATATCTTCAATGCACCATATTTCTTTATGGCTGGTGAAGCAGGTCCCGATGAATAGATGTCCACGTCACCAAGGGCACGTGCGAATGTTGCGATTGCAGGTACGAGGCTCTGATCGTCAGAAAAGACAAACGATTTCATCTCAACTCCTCCTTCAGCACCTTTACGATAACTGGAACACCTTCCTCCGCTTTTTCGAAAATCATCTTCCTTCGTTCACTCTTCGGTGCGGTATTGGACAGCACCTTGATTGAACTCTTATTTGAAATCGATGCCACCTCTGTGACAATCTGTTTTCTTCCAGCTGCCATGATCTGCATTACGGGAGGCAGCCTGGGCTCGTTTATCTCCTGAGCGACTGATATCACTGCTGGAAGCGGCGCCTCAACTTCTACATTCTTGTTTTCAAGGAATTTCTTAACCCTCACCTTGCGATCCGCAGGAACGATTGAAATCGCGTTGCCGATAAGTGGGTATCCCAGCGTCCCTGCCAAGAGGCCCGGAAGCAAACCTGTATAGGAGTCTGCTGACTGGTTTCCCAAAACTATTATATCATGCGGCATAACCTTGATTTTACTGGACAGTACAGCGGCAGTATATTTAGGGTCATTCCCAGGATAACCGGTTATGACGACGCCATCGTCAACCCCCATTGCATATGCCTTCTTCATTATAGGAACAGATTCCTGCGTCCCAAATATTATACCGGTTACCTTTCCTCCATGTTTTTCCCTTAGTTGAACAGCGGCTTCTATTGAATTCTCACTTAGTGTCTCAATTCTCAAAGGTAAGTTCTTCGTGCTTACATTTCCCTGCTGGTCTGGTTTTATCTGCTCGAGATCAGGTATCACTTTGATCAAGACAATTATGTTATACGCCATGTTTAGCACCTAATTCCTGGAACCCATCCGGAGTTACCTATAGTGAATGTCGGGATCAGGTTAAATTATTTGCATTCGACACCACCCTATATTGCTATACACGTTTATCTTTCGCACCGAGGAAGGTTCATATCATCTATACCCAGATAAGAGGAGAAACTCAATCGTAATAAGCTAAACATGACTTCCCATTTCATGGTTTCCAACCTGACAATAAGCAAAGTATCAATTCATGCTGTTTCCCTTCAAAGCAACTACCTGGGAGATCCCACTTCCAGGGATATTGTGCTTATCACGCACAATTTCCATGACGAAAGCCCAGTACTCATCGGCCTGGCAGGGTTCTTTGGTACATCATTAAGTTTCATGAACAGGTCATACTCCTCGCAGGACTTTATTAGTACGCTTGAAAGGATATGCTCCAGTATTCCTGACCTTTCATTCATGATCGCATTGCCAGATAGCATGACATCCTTATATGGGAATCAGTACATGAACTCAAGCTATGTGGGCAATTACGAGGATTTCATAACAAAGGATGTTGTGGGCATACTTCAAAAAACCTACGGTAAAAGGAAGCTTGGGATATTTGGCAAGTCTTCTGGCGGATTTGGCGCTTATAACCTGACGATGAGAAACCCGAATCTTTTCTCCGGATTCGTTGACGTCTCTGGAGACTCAGCATTTGAATACTGTTATCTAAAGGATTTCCCAGATTCAATCGAAGCATTCAGGAAGGATGGATTGAAAGGTTTCCTGGAGAAATTCAGGAAAAGCCCAACACACTCCAGGCAGGATCTCAATGCGATGGGGATAGCTGCAATGGCTGCCTTCTATTCACCCAGCAGGAACGAAATAGGGAAAATTGACCTGCCATTTGACCTGGACACTGGCCTGCTAGATTACGAAACCTGGAAACGCTGGATCGAGCATGATCCAGCAAGGAACATCAAGTCAAACCTTCAGTCACTCCGTGACAAGAAAATTATCTTGCAGGTAGGTAAGCGTGACGAGTTCTCTATTAATATTGGAATGCGATCTATGCATGAAACACTCAGAAAGGCAGGCATAGATCATGAATATAATGAATACGATGAAGGACATTTTTCCATAGACTATCTGTACGAATATTCGTTACCCCCGCTGCTTTCCCACCTTGAGAACCTTTAGGTAGATCCTGTGCAGTCTTTCGGCAGCAATAAGCTTCATGGAAAAAATCCGATCTTCGTTTACGAACTTCGAAGGGACAATCTTTGAATACCTGATCAGATCAAAAAAGGACATTTATGAACGATTGATGCATATACGTCCGTGAAACCGGACTATGTGAAGGTCAGAATCCCTGGCGGTCCTAATTACAACAGGATAAAGGAAACACTCAGGGAGAGAACACTTTTCACCGTATGCGAGGAGGCAAGGTGCCCCAACGTATCGGAGTGCTGGGATTCGGGCACCGCAACTTTTATGATCCTTGGCAGCAACTGTTCCCGTGGCTGCCGTTTCTGTTCCGTAACGCATGGCAGGATGCTCCCTCTCGATCCTGAGGAGCCCCGTAAGATCTCAGACGCCATAAGCAGAATGGGGCTGAGATACGCGGTCATAACATCCGTGGACAGGGATGACCTGGATGATCAGGGTTCATCACACTTTGCATCAGTTATCACATCAGTAAAGAGCAGGGGAGTTCTTGTTGAATCACTTATCCCGGACTTCCAGGGCAGGGAAGATCTCATTGACAGGATTGTAGTTGCTGAACCTGTGGTCATAGCACATAATATTGAAACAGTAAGGCGCCTCACTCCCAAGGTAAGGGATCCTAGAGCCGGTTATGATCAATCTCTCCACGTATTGAAATATGTAAAGAATGCCAATCCAGCTCAGATTACTAAATCCTCAATAATGCTCGGTCTAGGAGAGTCGGATGATGAGGTCGCCGAAACCCTCAGGGATCTGAGGAAAGTAGGCGTAGACATCGTAACTTTGGGTCAGTATCTTAGACCATCCAGGATGCAACTGGAGGTTGTCGAATATTCCCCAATGTCGAGATTTAAGATGTTTGAAAACATGGGGTACGAATTGGGGTTCCGGTTTGTCGCGTCTGGTCCCCTTGTACGATCTTCATACAGAGCAGCAGAAGCTTGGATTAAAAGGAGGTTTGAAAATGGAGCAGCAGCAGAAGAAGGAAAGCAAGCAATCGGAGAAACCGCAGTACATTAGGGCATATGCCGCTATGGTACTTTCCCGAACGCTGGACAAGAAGATAGTCAGTGCGCAGAGGCAGGGTAGGGTCGGCTTTTACACTCCAACCATGGGCCAGGAGGCACTGCAGGTGGGTGTTTCTATGGCGCTTGAAAAGGAGGACCTTGTATACGGTTATTATAGGGATGTACCTATGATGCTCCACAGGGGTGTTCCTATTGAGACCATCATCAATCAGATAATGGGAAATTCAGCCGACACGGCAAAAGGAAGACAGATGCCGAGCCACTATACCAGCAAGGCACTGCACTTCATGTCCGTTCAGAGCCCGGTGGCATCGAACCTCCCCTTGGCTGCTGGCGCAGCTTATGCCATCAAATACAGGCAGAAAAAGAATGTCGTCGTAACAACATTCGGGGACGGGGCAACCTCCACGCCAGATTTTCATGCTGGAATGAACCTTGCAGCAGTTTTCAAGCTTCCGCTTGTTTTTGTCTGCGAGAACAATGGTTGGGCAATTTCTTTACCTGTTGAAAGACAGACACCGGTCGAGATATCATTGAAAGCCTCAGCCTATGGAATGCCAGGAGTCAAAGCGGACGGAATGAATTTTATTGAGATGTACAAAGTTGCAAGGGCGGCTATTCAGGATGCCAGGGCAGGCAAGGGCCCAACGCTCATAGACGCTCTGAGTTACCGTATGGGTCCGCACTCAACCTCCGATGATCCTACGAAATACAGAAAGGACGACGTAAAAGAAGGGAGTGAGAAGGACCCGCTCGTTATTGGTGAGAAGCTTCTTGTATCAATGGACTACGCTGATGACAAGCTGCTCGAAAAGATCAGGAACGAGGCAGTCAAGACAGTCGACGAGAAATTTGACGCATGTGAAAAAATACCTCCGCCGGAACCTATCACTGCCTTCCAGGATGTCTACAAAAACATGACATGGATGCTAGAAGAGGAGGTTAAGGACATACTATGACGTCGAAAACAATGAATATGGTACAAGCCTTAAATTCAGGTCTGGATAATCTTATGGCAGTCGATGATCGCATCATTCTTCTTGGTGAAGACATTGGCACAGACGGCGGAGTCTTCAGGGTAACGGACGGCCTCCTTTCTAAATACGGACCTGAAAGGGTTCTCGATACCCCTCTTGTGGAGGTAGGTATAGTTGGAATGGCAATAGGCATGGCCGTACAGGGGCTGCGGCCTATACCCGAGATACAGTTTCAGGATTTCATATATACGGCGATGGATCAGATCATAAATCAGATGGCAAAGATACGGTATAGATCTGGTGGAGAATACGAATGCCCTATGGTATTGCGGACACCATATGGGGCGGGTGTGAAAGGCGGTTTGTATCATTCACAGAGCGGTGAAAGCTATTTCGCGCATACTGCAGGGCTTACGGTAGTTACACCTTCAAATCCGTACGATGCCAAGGGTCTTCTTATATCAGCTTCGCAGGGTGAAGATCCAGTAATCTTCCTTGAACCCAAGCGGTTATACAGGGCAAGTAAGCAGGAGGTGCCGGAAGATATATACAAGATACCTATCGGAAAGGCGGAAGTGGTGCAATCCGGCGATGATGTTACAATAATAACATATGGTGCGATGGTTCCAACCGTGCTGGATACCGTCAAAAAGAACAACCTGAATGCTGAGGTCCTTGACTTGAGGACACTTGTCCCGGTCGATAAGGATGCAATTATGCATTCCGTGCAGAAAACAGGAAGGGTTGTCATAGTTCATGAAGCACCTAGGACGGGTGGTTTCGGGGGCGAGATTTCCGCAATGATTACTGAGCGGGGTATAGACTTCCTGTATGCTCCTATCTTGAGAGTGACGGGACCTGATTCACCCATTCCGTATAGAATGGAGGAATATTATATCCCAAATGAGAGAAGGATTTTGAACGCGGTTAGGAAAGTATTGGAGAGTGCTTAGATGTTTGAATTCAAATTGCCCGATATAGGCGAAGGAGTAACAGAAGGGGAGATTGTTAAGTGGCTTGTTAAGTCTGGTGATTCCATACACAAAGACCAGGACATGGTGGAGGTCATGACAGATAAAGTTACAGTCAAGATACCTTCACCTGTTGATGGCAAGGTACTGGAAATTAAATTTGACGAAGGCAAGGTTGTAAAGGTCGGCGAGGCAATGATTGTCGTAGATGACGGCAAGGCAGAGGCATCTTCGAACTTCCAGGCTGTTGAGCATGCGGCACCACCTGCGGAGGTACCTGCACCTCCCCAGCCAAGAAAACAGGAAGCAGTTATCGAGATAAAGGACGAGGAAAGGAGAAGCATTTCAAAGGTACTGGCCTCTCCTGCAATCAGGAAGCTGGCTAAGGACCTCGGTGTGGATCTGTCTGCCGTCAGGGGCACCGGGCCTAATGGCAGGGTTCTTGAAGAAGATATTAAACGTTATTCGGTCCAGAGAAAGAGTGCAGCCCAGAGCCAGGCAATACAGGAAGAAGTCCCATCTCCTGCACAACCATCAATACCTAAGCAGGAAGTCCCACCTGCCGCTCCGCCTGTTCAAGCTGCTGATGTGATCGAACCGAGAGGGCTAAGACGCTTGATATTTGAGAAGATGACCAAGGCAAAGCAGATAATGCCCCACTTCACGATAATCGAGAGCGTCGATATGACCAAAATTATCAGTGTGAGGGAAGACTTGAAGGGACAGGGCATAACCATGGGCTACACCCCTTTCTTCGTCAAAGCGTCTGTACTTGTGCTTAAGGAATTCCCGAAATTCAACACTCTATACAATGAATCCAGCCGGAACTATACACAGAAGCACACCCTCAACATCGGTGTTGCGGTCGATACTCCTGACGGCCTTAATGTGGTGGTGGTCAAGGATGCAGACAAGAAGAATCTCACATCGGTATCTGCTGAGATTGCTTCGCTTGCAGAGAAGGCAAGGCAAAACAAGCTCTCTCTTGCAGATGTTCAGGGCTCAACATTTACAGTTTCAAACGTGGGATCGATTGCCGGTATAGCCTCCACTCCGATAATCAACTACCCGGAAGTCGCAATTCTCGGCGTACACAGGATGGAGAAAGCGATAGGCGCTGATGGTAAGATTTATGACAGGATGTTCGTGTCCATGTCATGCGATCACCGCCTGATAGATGGCGCAGACGCTGCAAGGTTCATGGGTAAGCTTAAAGAGATTATTGAGAAACCAGCTGTTTTGATGGTTTAGGTGAGCATATGACTTATGATGCAATAATTATCGGTGGTGGACCTGCAGGATATGCCTGCGCAATCAGGCTCGCTCAGAAGGGAAAGAAAGTCGCAGTGGTCGAGAAGGACAAGGTTGGGGGAGAGTGCCTGAATTATGGATGCATACCTTCAAAGGCACTTATTGAACTGGCAAATTCAGTTAACTACCTTGAAGACATGAAGGTGCTTAAAGCCATTCCGAAGATAGACATGAGGGACTGGCAGGACTGGAAATGGAAGATGATAGGCCGTCTAACAGGTGGAGTAAGGACATTGCTAAAGGCCAACCAGGCGGACCTAATCCAGGGCGAAGCAAAGATTGTTGACTCTAGGCATGTTTCTGTCGGCGACCAGGTATATGAAGCAGAAAACCTGGTTATTGCAACGGGTTCAGTCCCAGTAAGCTTTGACGGCTTTGACGGAGTCATTTTCAACAGGGAGATACTGGATGTTGACCATATACCCGAAAAACTGGTCATAATCGGTGGAGGCTACATAGGAATAGAGCTGGGAACAGCTTTTGCAAAGCTCGGTTGCTCCGTTACTATCATTGAGATGATGGATTTCATTCTTCCTGGCGTTTCCCTAGAGCTTTCCTCTGTTGTGCAGAAGAGGCTCCAGACATTTGGTATAAAACTCATGCTCTCACGTAAAGTGAAGAAGGTTGACAAGGGGAAGGTTTTCACAGTATCCATGGAAAACGGGGAGATGATTGAAGCAGATCTTGTGTTAATGACGGTCGGACGCAGACCGAATACCGAAGGCTTCGGTCTTGAAAATATCTCGCCGGAAATGGATGGCAGGTTTATCAAGGTCGATAAGCACATGCGGACTAGCATACCGAATGTGTATGCCATAGGCGACGTGGCAGGGCAGCCAATGCTTGCACACAAGGCCTACTATGAAGCAGATGTCGCAGCCGATAATATAGCTGGTGAAGACAGGGAATCCGATTACAGGGCAATGCCCATCGTTGTCTATTCAGATCCGGAGATCGCATATACGGGCAGGAAAGGGGATAAGGAAACATTTTTCCCTGTGGCAGCGAACGGGCGTGCTCTTGGAATGAACGCAACCGTCGGCAGTTACTGGTTATACTACAAGGATGGCGGCGTTATTACCGGCGGCGGTATTGTGGCACCTCACGCATCCGAACTCATAAGCGAAATCAGCCTGGCAGTGGAGTCCGGCCTGTCATTAATGGATATAGGTATGACGATCCATCCGCATCCAACACTTTCCGAAGGGGTACATGAGTCTGCAGAAGGTGGATACCGTAAGCAGCTACACTACAAGACTGTCGGTTGATCTCGGGACAATAGAATATCAAAGATGCCTTGACCTGCAGCATCTTCTAGTCAGCAGAAGAAAGATGGGAATTATTACTGACATCCTCCTGTTCCTGGAACATTCCCCTGGCGTCTACACAATTGGCAGGAAAGCAGATCCTGCTAATTTCCCCGGTCTTTATCCTTTGAGGATAGAGCGGGGTGGCGATATAACATATCATGGGGAGGGACAGCTTGTGGTGTATCCAATTTTTGACATGAGATCATCAGGCAAGCTTGATATAAGACGCTTTGTCCACAGGGTCGAGTCAATTGCAATAAGCGCATTAAAGCATCTGGGCTATGAAGCATTCGTTGGGGCCGAACCGGGGATCTGGGTCGGTAAGAAAAAGGTCGCTTCTATAGGCATGGCTATAGATGGTTTTGTATCGTACCATGGTATTGCATTCAACTATTCTCCAAAAGTTCTGGAAGGCTTCATGAGGATCCGGCCATGCGGCCTTGACCCTGGAAGCATGGGCTACCTGGAAACATCCAGGGCAAAGCTACTCCAGGCACTCTCTGAAGCTTTCTCATCTGAATTTGGGGATTTTTCAATTATAGACAGGGAAATTGTTTTACCAGGTTTATGAAGTCGTTTTCCTGAGTTCCCAGATTCTTTCTGTCTTGCCAAGTCTCTTGTTCACGGCAAGAGCCATCATGAAGAGTAAAGATGAAAGCCTGTTTGCAAATTGCAGCACAACAGGATCAATGGGTTTTTCTTCCGATAGTGCAACAATGTGCCTTTCCATTCTTCTTACCGTCACTCTTGACAAGTGGAGGACAGCCGACTCCTCCGACCCACCGGGTTCAACGAAGAGAACTATCTTTCCCACTTCATCTCTGTAAAATGTTGTCCTATCCTCAACCCACTTGACATCATCAGCAGTTATGACTCTTCCTTTCCCTTCCGTTAAAATATGCTCACCCATGTTAAAAACAAGGTCTTGGGTTTTTTCCAGGTCTTTTATCATGTCATCCCAGTGAGACTTTACAAGAGCAAAACCGATAATAGTGGAAGACTCGTCTATAAGACCCTCGACTTCAACGGCCAGTGATCCCTTGCTTATGCGTTCTTTCCTGCCCGAATCGGTATCGCCACGATCACCCTTCCGCGTAAACATAATGCCTAAGAGTCAAATGGATGTTATATTTTTTTGCACATCTTCATATGGAAAACATGGCGTACTTGCAGGTACTGCAACTATTGCCCCGTAAGCACGATACTCATCCTTTTATTTCTCTTGCCCTTGCTCTCGATGCCGGAAAGATGTATCTTCCCGACTTCAGCTGTATTGTTGACATGAGTTCCGCCATCTGCCTGGGCATCTATGTCTTTTATCTCAATGACTCTTACTACTCCCAGCTTCTTTATGAGTTCCCTGCCAGGCTCTGTTCTCGCGAGATCAGGTATCGAAAGCGCCTCTTCACTTGTCATTTCTCTTATCAGGATTGGGTGTTTCTCCATTACAACTTTATTTGAATCCTCTATTATACGCTCAGCAAGCTCCCTCGAAAAATCCTGGAAGTCGAAGTCAACCCTGGCACGATCCTGGTAAATCTGGGAACCTGTGATCATTCCGTATTTTCCTGATGAGTGATGAACAACAGCATCTATGATGTGAATTGCTGTATGATAACGCATATGTGAATAACGTCGGTTCCAGTCGATTTCCTGCATAACTTCAATATTTGTTGTGTTCAGTTCACCATCAATTCTGTGAAGTACGGATTCACCTTGCTTCGTTACTTCGACAACATTGAATAATTTGCCGTTAGCCCTTATGGTTCCAGTATCGCAGGGCTGTCCGCCTCCGGTGGGATAAAATATTGTCCTGTCAAATTCTAGGATATTTTCCGTACTTGCAGTAAGCTTTGATCTTGTTTCTTTTATATACGAATTCTGGAGGTAGAGTTTCTCTGTCATCTCACATCAGCAGACGAAATCATGGCAAATAATAATAAGACATCGTTTGCATCACTGCCAACAAGTGCATATACAGATCTGATGAGCAAACTTATTATGCCATCGATAAATGATGCGCCGATATTCACATGCCGTTGATAAAAGAAGAGGACAAGCAGTTCCTGCAATCGGAATTCAAGAAATATATGCGTGATGCTGTCGATCTCGTTGTTTTTACATCAGAAAACGAGGACTGCCGTTACTGCAAGGAAGTCGTTCAGATCTGCGATGAGCTTTCCGAGACTTCGGATAAGATAAACGTGAAGAAATTCATCTTTGAGAAAGAACCGGACGAATCAAAAAAGTATGGCGTTACAAAGTACCCGTCAGTTGTCGTAACCAAGCATGATGAGACGAATGGGAGAATCAAGTACTATGGAATACCGTCCGGATATGAATTTGGATCGGTTATTGAGGACATAAAGATGGTATCTACAAACGAAGCGAAGATATCCGCCAAAGCAATGGATATAATATCAAAGATCGACAAGCCGGTAAGCATCAAGGTATTTGTCACTACAAGCTGTCCATACTGCCCCCGAGCAGTCGGAACTGCGCACAAATTTGCACTTGCAAACAGCAATATATCTGGTGAAATGATCGAAGCAGGGGAGTTCTCAAGCGACGCAAGCGAATTCGGCGTCTCTTCCGTTCCGCACATCGTGATCAACGGAGACGTGCAGTTCGTTGGCGCAAGATCCGATGAGGAATTTGCGCAATTCGTCCTGGAAGCATATAACCATTCCGGTGAGGCATAAATTTAGGCTTTAATATCTGGCGAAACTAATATTATCTTTCAGGCGATGTTCAATAATGTCGTCTAAGGATATATTAAAGGAAATAGCGGTGAAAGTCTCTTCGAACCCAGAAATATTAAAGAACATTTCTGGAAGTGAGAAACAGTACCAGATCAACCCCGCAGACTCCTCACATTATTATGTTAGCGTTTCTAAGGGCGCCCTTCAGGTAATTGATGGCGATTCCACATCGCCTGCTGCAACCATATCAGCAACTGACACACTCCTATCAGATCTTTTCCTGGGGAAGGTTGATCCTGTGCAGTCCTTTATGTCAGGTAAACTTAAGGTCTCAGGGGATATCTTCGGTGCCCAGAAGCTTACTGATCTGATGAAGAAAGCCGGGAAGTGATAGTCCTGGAAATCAAAAATGCAGCAGTTATTGGCGCGGGAATAATGGGTCATGGCATAGCCGAGGTCCTTGCCCTCTCTGGTCTGAACGTTGTGCTTAACGACGTCTCACAGGACTTTCTGGATCGTGCCAGGCAGAACGTCCTTTCTAGTCTCTCAAGGATGAAGGAGAGCGGTAAGTTAAATGAACCTGTTATGAACGATGCCCTTGCAAAGCTTACATTTTCGACCGATATCAGGAACTCAGTTGCAAAAGCTGACATTATAATTGAAGCTGTTCCTGAGGTGCTTGACATAAAGAAAAGTGTCATAAGGGAGGTCGAGTCTTCATGTTCTCCAGATGCTATTATAGCATCAAATACTTCCAACTTCAGGATCACTGAGCTGCAGGATGGAAGCGTAAGACCGCATAGAATCGTCGGTATGCACTTCTTCAACCCACCAGTTGTACTTAAGCTTGTCGAGGTTGTTAAAGGTGAAAAGACTGATGACCAGACATTCGAGGCAGTCTTTGATCTATCCCGAAAGATAGGAAAGACACCCATTCGAGTGGTAAAAGATTCCCCAGGTTTTGTGGTAAACAGGATCAATGCTCCTGAAAGCCTCTTCTTTTGTCTTCTGCTTGATAGAAAGATCGATTCGCCTTCATCAATTGATATCTTTGCCAGATCGCAGGGTCTTCCTATGGGCCCGTATGAGTTGATGGACTATGTTGGCATTGATACAGTGGTTCACTCCCTCGAATATTATGCAAAGGAGCTATCTCCTGAATACGGAAAATGCATGATCTACAAACAGATGATGGAACAGAACAGGCTTGGTAGGAAGACCGGACATGGTTTTTATACCTGGGAAAATGGCAAGGCACAGATCCCATCCGGGGAGCCGTCAAGCAAGGTGGAGCTCATGGACGTTCTGGCAATAGAGCTCAATGAGGCAGTAAAGCTGATCGAAGAAGGTGTAGCATCGCCTGAGGACATAGAAACTGGAGTCCGCCTTGGCATGAACAGACCATTCGGTCCAATATCTGTTGCTCAGGGATTGACCAATGCTGAAATAAAGAAAAAGCTGGAAGACCTGAGTGCAAGGTTCGAATCCACCGTTTTCGCGCCCTCCAAATCAATTGCGGAAGGAAAACTGAAGGAAGCCATTTCCGGAAAGATTACTCCAAAGCAAGGAAATAAGCCTGTATCCCCGGAGACTCAAACCCAGGGTAACGACCCCGTATTCATGGTCAAAAAGGACAAGATTGCAATTGTTTATCTCAACAACGGAAGGCTTAACCTCCTAAATGCTGCAGTACTGGATGGTCTTGAGAAAACATTCCTTGAAATAAGGGAAGACAAGGAAATCAATGTCGTCGTGGTAACAGGCAAAGGTACAGTGTTTTCTGCTGGGGCTGAACTTTCACAGTTTTTCTCTGGAGGTATAGACTTCATGCAAGCCTCCAGGCACGGGCAATCTGTTTTTCGCCTCCTCTCGGAAATGAACAAAATAACTATAGCAGAAATCAAGGGATACGCGCTTGGCGGTGGCTTCGAACTATCACTTGCATGCGACATCAGGGTCTCGTCCCCGGATGCAAAGATAGGGTTTCCGGAGCTTCAGAGAGGACTCGTGCCAGGATGGGGAGGTACACAGCGTCTTTCAAAGCTCATTGGTTCTTCACGCGCATCTTATCTAATCCTCACAGCTGAAAGGATAACCGGTAAAGAGGCTCTTGATATGGGCATAGTGACACGAACGTTCGGGGCAGAGACAATAGATGACGATGTGCTGAATTTTGCCCATGATCTTTCCAGGAAGGTCGCTCCAGGTGCTGCTTACCTTGCGAAACTTCTGATTAACAAGGGATCTGAAACTTCTCTGGATGACGGTCTCACAATGGAAGCCATATCCATGGGACTTGTATATGGAACCGAAGATTTAAAAGAGGGAATTTCAGCGTTCCTCCAGAAGAGGGAGCCTGAGTTCAAGGGCAGATAAATACTGTCAGAAGGTGGCAAGGAATTAGCTTAGATGCACTCCATGTTTCCGTAGGTTATGGCAAAAAACTGGTTCTTAGAGATCTTACTCTTAGCATTAAGGAAGGGGAAGTGCTTGGCCTTGCTGGCCTGAATGGTTCAGGGAAGACCACGACCATAAAAACGCTGGCGGGTATTCTTTCACCTCATGCGGGAAAGGTCCTCGTTGATGGGGTTGATCCGGCAAGTGCCAAAGAATTTGTTTCAGAAAAGATTGCCTGGGTCCAGGAAAACCCGCTCTTCGAAACAGAGAGCTCAATCTTCGACTTGGTCAAGTACTTCGCTACACTGCGAGGAATAGATCGAGTTAATCTGGAAAGAACTGTCCACTATGTTCTCATTAGAGTGGGTCTTTCCGGAGCTGAGAGGTTGAAAGTAACAAAATTGACTATGGGCATGAGAAAACGCTTATCAATTGCGATCGCAATGCTTGGAAATCCTAAATATTACCTCTTCGACGAAATGTTCAACGGCCTTGATCCTGAGGGTATAAAATTCATGAAGGACAAGATTTCTGAGCTGAGATCATCCGGGCATGGGATCCTGCTTAGTTCACATGTGCTAAGCGAGCTCCAGTCAATAGCAAACCGCGTGGTTCTTATCATCAACGGAGAGACGACCGAACCGGTTACTTTAGCGGACTTACTCTCTCAGGGTAAGTCCACTATCAGGTTGAGGGTATCAAATCCTGACGAAAAATTACTCGAGCGTCTCAAGACATATGGCACAGTATCCACAGGACAGGATCAAATAAATGTTTCAGGCGTCAGGCGGGATCCTTCGTCGATAAACGCTGAACTGGTTAAAGCAGGATACCTGGTTACAGAGTTTGTTTCAACAGACAATATACTGGAAGAGTACTTTGCACAGAAGACAGGTGCTCACGAATGATAATAAAAGGGCTTTCTTATTATATTAAGAGGATTGTAAAGCAACCCGCCTTCATATTCCTGCTCGCATTTATCATGATAATTTCGTTTCTTGTTATCTACGAGTCCGCATCGGTGCCACTCAACGAGCAGAATTACGTCCTGTCAGGGATTTACGATGACAATGGCACCGTAAATCTATCAACCTATTCAATGAACTGCATGGGGCAGCCTCTCAATGGTATTGAAATAAATATAACCGCATTCGGTAAGGTCGGGTCACCTAACATTCCGCAAAACTTGAATTTTCCGAACATTTCAAGCAATGATGAAGGATATGCAAATCTGACACTGGGGAACTTTTCGCAATTGAGTGGTGTAATTTTCAATATTCATGTGCTATCTAAAGATTTCTCATTCACTGGACAGAGTGTTTTCAGGAATCTAGCAGTCAGCAACATTAGCTATTCAATTTCCCCACAACTCGTACTAAATGCCTCCAACCCATATTACTCCATACCTTTTATTGCATATTTCGGGCCAAGTGGGACTTCAGCCCCTCCTGTCACGCTATACAGCACAAACATCACACCAAACTCGTTCTCACAAAAACCGACAAACCTTACACTAGTGGGGACATACTCGCATTTTCACCTTCTTACTGTCAACGGAATTTTTGGCGGGCCATCCAATCCTGATAAGGCATTTTTTCTGTACACAGATAATAATTCCAATAATTCATCACCTTATGTATTTAGTGGCTCGGTTTATGCGCCGCCGCCTGATCTGGCGAACACAATCAGTTTTATGGGTGAAATCTGGGCAATTACGGGTTTTCTAATTACCACAACTGCCATTATTGTTATCGAAATGATGTATTCCCGGGAGCTGGCAAACGGAACCCTGGACCTTGTTCTTTCACAGCCGATCTCAAAGAGAAGGTTGATGCTTGACAGGTTCGGCAGCAGTGCAATTGTCATGGTACTGGCGTTGATAGGAATCGTTGCCTTCGACTACATAAGTTTCTATCTGCTATCCGGACGGGGACTCCCACTTGTATTGATAGAATCTGTGTTTTTTGGAATCTTAATTGCCATGATTTCAATTATGGGCTTTTCGGTCTTATTTTCCCGGTTTCGCAGATACGGTTTCTATTTCACATTTTCCCTTTTTATATTATTTGCACTTGGCTCTTTATTCGCTGGAGGTGCCATACTTTCAACATATGGAACCAATCCTTCCAACCTCCCCGCTTACATTCAGATCATTTATTTACTGAGCCCCACAAACTTTCTGGAATTATACGCTAATTCAGCTGCTCCTGGAATAGCATCTTACTTTCAACCCAACTATATTCCATCCGACTTATCTTTCCCGTTGTCCTTGGTCATAGTTACGGGTCTGGTATGGGCCGTTTTTCCGGTCATGCTTGCATACCTTGCCAAAAGTAATCGAGAAAACTGAATATATTTGAAAATGGCCTGTTAAAAATTTAAACCAACTCACTATTACCAGATATGATCGGTGCAATTCTTGCAGGTGGTTACGGTAAACGTTTAAAGCCAATAACAAACGACATACCAAAGTCCATGATCCAGATCAAGGAGAACTTCACTATACTTGACAGGCAGATCAGCGATTTCAGATCTATTGGCATAACCGAACTTTACATTCTCTCTGGTCACCTGGGAGAGAAAATCGAAGAGTATCTAACGCCAAAATATAAAGACATGAAGATTAAATATTTCAGGGAGGAGAAACCACTTGGCACCTTGTATTCTATGAGAAACCTCCTCGAGCACAGAAAGGACCAGGACGTAATGCTCAGGAACGGCGATACAGTTACCGATATGAACTTCAAGGCTATGGTTAAATTTGCGGGCAATACCTCATATGGAGCCGTTATTTTTGCAGTTAAGATGAGAAGCCCTTATGGCATCCTGGAAATCTTTGGTGATACAGTAACTAGGTTCAAGGAAAAGCCATTCATCAACTCATACATGAATGCAGGCATTTACATCTTCAAAAAGGACATATTTGATTACTTTTTCGAAAGCTATCCCGACAAGGAGCTTGAGACAACGGTTTTTCCCCGACTTGCTTCAAATAAAAACATAGGCGCCTATATGGAGGACGCATTCTGGATGGGAATAGACAGCGAAAAGGATCTTGAGGCAATAAGGGAGGAATACTCTAACAGGGAAGATTCTCCCTGGGGTTACTATAAGACAGTAATGACCGACAAGAAGAGTACAATAACAGACTACTTCATCCGAGCCGAGGAGGAGCCCACCATCCATATACCTGGGCAATCCGTGGTCAGGTTCAACTCAGGATCTGGTATGATACTTCCGGAAAACAGGAGATTTAGGGAAGGATCAATAATAGAGCCAAGTGGAGACGTTGTCATCCGGACAGCTGAACCAACCAGGCTTGAACTGATAACAATTCACTGATTCTGTTGTTACGAAGTCCTACCAGATCTTTATGGTCTGGACAGGCTTCTGGCGATTTCCCTTCATTACTGCGAAGGTTGAATCAAACCTTTCATGAACCCAGGCAGGCACTTCCGCTCTAAAGTTATCCGGAGAATGCGGGTCACTAGAAATCTGCCATCTCAATGCCTCTTCCCTAACATTCATTCTCCAGCTCTGCCCCCATCCAATGAAAAAGCGCTGCTCTGGCGTCAGCCCGTCTATTTCCTTTCTCAATTTTGGGTTCCGCTTCAACCTTCTTTCAAGAGCCTCGAATGCAATGCTCACACCACCAATATCTGCTATGTTCTCTCCCAATGTAAGATCCCCATTTACCTTGAGGCCGGGCAGTGCTTCGAGCGATCCGTAAAGTCTTGAAACCTCTTTTGCCTTTTCCAGAAAGGCTTTCTCATCTTCCTGTGTCCACCAGTCCTTGATGTTTCCGTTCGCGTCGAACTTCCTTCCCTCATCGTCAAATCCATGCGTAATCTCATGCGCTATTGTACCCCCCGTAGCTCCATAATTGACAGCATCATCGAGCCTAGGATCAAAGAATGGAGGCTGCAGGATTCCAGCAGGAAACACTATCTCATTTTCGGTTGGCGAAAAGTAGGCATTAACCGTTGGCGGAGTCATTTCCCACAATTCCCTGTCCACTGGGGAATTCACCCTTTTTATATATCTCTGGAAATCGAAATTATTGGTTGCAGTGATATTCTCAAAGAAGTTTTCCCTTGTAATCCTGATAGATGAATAGTCGATAAATTTCGAAGGATAGCCAACCTTCGCCCTGAATCTTGAAAACTTCTCAAGAGCTTTCTCTTTAGTAGTGGGGCTAAGCCAGTCAAGTTCCTTGAGCCTCTCGGTAAAGACTTCCCGTAGGTCCTCGATCATATCGCTCATTCTTTTCCTTGCTTCCTCGCCAAATTCCTGCTCAACATATAATTTCCCAAGGGCTTCACCAAGACGCGCATCAGTGATTGAAACCATTCTCTTCCATCTCTTCTCCTTTTGTTTTCTTCCAAAGAGCTTTCTAGCGAAGAAGTCAAAATCCTCATCCTGAACTGCAGTATGGAGATACGGCGCGGCAAAATGAAGGATCTTCCACTTCAGGTATGACTTCCACTCATCAACACTAATTTCCTGCACGAGCCTTCCCAGCCCATCGATGAACTCCGGTTGGGATATAACGACATAATCAACCTTAGGCATCGATATCTGTTCGAAATATGACCTGAAATCTAGGGATGGGAACCTCTTTCCTATCTCATCCATCGAGATCCTGTTGTAATTCTTCTCTGGATCTCTCAACTCTTCAGGGCGCCTGCTGACCTTTGCCATCTCAGCCTCGATCCTGAATACAACATCTGCGGCTTTCGATGCTTCAACAGCGGATAAACCATAAAGCCTGAACATATTTGTAATGTGCATGACATATTCTTTCCTGAGTTTGTCGAACGAGTCATCGAAATAATAATCGCGGTTTGGGAGTGAAATCCCGCCTTGCTTCAGGTACATTGCATAAACTTCACTATTCTTGGCATCAGTGCTCGAGTCCCATGAAAACAGGCATGAGACACCGATAGAATGAAGTTCTTTTGCAACGTTCAGTAAATCTTCCTTGTTATCTGCCCTGTCTACTTTTTTCATATATTCCTCAACAGGTTTGAATTTGAGACTTTCAATTAGCGCCTCGTTCATACCGGAATAATAAAAATCACCAAGCATTTTGTGTACTTGATCAAGCTTCCCGAGTGGCGTGGTTGCACATTTTTCAAGTATCTTCGCTAGAACGTACCTGTTCTTTTCAAAAAGTTCAGCTGAGCCGCTCCAGAAAGCCTTGTCCTCTGGAATCGTATGCTCTCTGGCCCATGTTCCATTGCAAAAAGAGTAGAAATCCTCGAATGGATTTACGCTCATGTCCATATACTTGACCGAAAACTCAGGATCCTCAGGTTTCTCATCCTCTCCAACCAGTGTAATCTCGTGGTTTACAAAAGTGCTATCCATAGGCAACCAGAGCATTATATCAAAATAAATATTGTCCAACCTGGCCTCTGAAGAATGCTTACTTTCTTTAAACTGCATGTAAAATTCTTGCATATCTGCAAAAGATTTTCAATTATGCCATACTCATGATTATGGGCACCACAGTTGCAGATGTTATAGTGGAGACGCTTGTATCCTGCGGGGTTAAGAGAATTTATGGAATACCTGGCGACTCTATCGATCCCCTTATTGATGCTATAAGAAGAAACAAAAATATCCAGTATGTTCAGGGCAGGCATGAGGAAGGATCAGCCCTAGAAGCAGCCTTTGAGGCGAAGATGACGGGAATGCCCGTTGCATGCATGGGAACTTCCGGCCCAGGGTCCATACACCTTCTGAACGGTCTCTACGAGGCAAAAATGGATCATGCTCCCGTCATTGCGCTGACTGGGCAGGTGGAAACCGACCTAATTGGTCACGATTATTTTCAGGAGGTTGATATCAACAGGCTTTTTGACGATGTTTCTATTTTCAACAAGCAGATCGTAAACCCGGATAGTGCTCAATACTTAACTATGAGGGCATGCCACGAAGCAAAGGTGAATGGTGGCGTTGCCCACATCACGCTTCCGGTTGACATGCTCAGATCGCAATCTGAGTCAAAGCAGCTACATGGTATTGCGAAATATCCATTGATATCCTATAATTTTGATCCTGAAGAGGCGGTCGATGCAATAAATCACAGCAAGAGACCGCTGCTGTTCATCGGGAGAGGCTCTGCAGGGCAGTCTGCAGCGGTCAATAACTTTGCGGAAAAAATAGGCGCCCCTATCATATATGCGCTGAACGCAAAGGGGATTATGAGCGACTTTGACAAGAAAGTACTTGGCGGGCTTGGCCTACTGGGTTCCAAAGCATCAATCGAAGCTATGAAAGATGCTGACTTGCTCTTACTTCTAGGTACAAATTTTCCATACAGTGCCTTCATTCGCGATGATATGAACATAATACATGTAGAATCAAACCCTTCCAATCTTCATAAAAGATTCAACTCAAGCGTAGATTGCCTATGCACAGTTTCAGATTTCCTCAAGAATGTCAATCCGGAAATAAAAGAGGACAAGTTTTATACAAAACTTCAAGGGGCAAAAGAGTCCTGGATAAAGGAACTCGAAAAAGCTGAAAACGACACCTCGGAGCCAATGAAACCGGAGATAGTTGCAGCCAGATTGTCCCGCAAGGTCGACAAGAACGCTGTCATCGTTGTGGATACCGGCAACGTAACGGTGTGGGGCATGCGAAATTTCAGAACTGAAGAGGGTAAGACATTTCTCTTTTCCCCATGGCTTGGTAGCATGGGAGTTGGCATACCCGCATCTGTAGGTGCCTCGTTTGCCACAGATCGCCAGGTCGTGGCGCTTGTTGGTGATGGAAGCTTCGCAATGACGATGATGGAACTCATCACTGCAAGAAAGTACGATCGCAGAATCAAGGTGGTTGTTTTCAACAATTCAAAACTCGGGATGATAAAGTTTGAGCAGGAAGTAATGGGATATCCGGAATGGGGTGTCGACCTACTTAATCCAGATTTTTCGAAACTTGCGCAGTCCATTGGTATTTATGGAAGGAGGGTAGAGAAATTATCCGATCTGGATCCGTCTATAGATGAATTTCTCTCAGCAAAATCTCCAGGAGTCCTGGAAGTGGTTGTGAACCCAGACGAGAAGCCAATGCCACCTAAACTCAGTTTCTCGCAAGTCAAGGGATATATAACTTCAATCCTCCGGGAATCGTTGATGGAGAAATAATTTCTCCTCGATTTCGACAGGTTTAAGGTTACTTAAATGCCCTAATAGTTTTTGTACTGGGTGGAAAAAATTTTGTTATCTATTCTTGTAAAATTGTACATTGAGAACGATCTTTGACTGCTGTAGTTCTTTTAATGAAGATCCTCATGAAATAACAATAATAAGTGAAGATGGTCATTTCTCTTTAAAGCGACGAGGCAGAGATACAAAACTCTCTAACCAATTCACCTTTAAATTCAAGTTTTAACGCCTGATACAAGGAACATAGATATTTAAATGGACAATTGCCGCCGATCATTATATTTACCTTAACCTTCCAGTTATTTATACAACGTTGGAATTATCTCATCTGAAAAATGAGGAGAGTCAAGAATGGACGATGGCATACTGGCATTCATTGATCTCTTTGTAGACTCGCCGCACGTAGATGACGTGGTGGACGCTCTTAAGGAGTTCAAGAATATAAGTGAAATTTATGAGGTAACGGGTGAATTTGACATCGTCATCCTCGCCAAGGCAAAAGATATTGAGGAACTCCGGGACCTTCTTAAGAACAAGATAATGAAGATACAGGGAATAAAGAGCACCGTCAGTTCTATAGTCCTGAAATCGCACAGAACCCAGGAAACTGCAAGAGTTCAATAGATCACACTTGCTGGAGCGGTCCATGCACACATTTATAATTGCATCCATATTTTTATTCTGTTTCAGTTGTCTTTGCCTGTTAGCTAAGGGAGGATTATCTGATACGGTAATTATGGGGAGGAAATTCTTATGATTACCACCAGCGCAGCCTTCATAATCGTCGTGGAATTTGGATCGGTCCTGATAGGCGGCTGGCTCCTTTCATCATACCTGCTTAAAGTCTATTCAACAAAGAGGACAAGACTCGACAGGATTTTTGGTCCGATAGAACGGACAATCTATTATCTTGGCGGAGTAAATCCATATGAGGAGATGGGATGGAAAGCCTATCTTAGGTCGGTGCTTGCACTAAACGCAGTGGAGGCAGCTATTGGATTCGTGTTACTCCTTTACCAGGGAAGCCTTCCATTGAATCCGATGCATGCGCCGGATATGTCATGGTCCTTATCTCTCAACACGGCGTTGTCATTCTCATCAAACACGAACCTGCAGCATTACAATGGTGGCAGTGCCCTATCTTATATGTCGCAGATGGCCGTGATCCAATTTCTTCAGTTCACCTCTGCTGCTACCGGACTTTCCGTTGGCATTGCAATATTCAGGGGTCTTACGGGAAAAACAAAAGGGCTGGGGAACTTCTATGTTGACTATACAAGAACTTTAGTCCGGGTTTTGATCCCGCTCTCCGGTGTCACCGCACTAATCCTCATATTCCTGGGTGTACCACAATCTCTCAATGGATACACAATCTTCAAGACGCTTGAAATTGGAGGATCTGAGATTGTCAAATCTGGCCCTATTGCCTCATTGGTATCCATAATGCAGCTAGGCACCAATGGAGGGGGGTACTTCGGGGCAAATGCTGCAAATCCACTGACGAACCCAAGTCAGATCACTAATCTCTTTGAACTTGCCATTATGATGTTGATCCCAACTTCACTCCCCTTCTTGTTTGGAAGGATGCTTGGACGAATGAAAGAGGGACGGACAATCATCGTTGCTTCTTATTCTCTCTACTTCATCGATCTTCTCATAGCTTTCATACCGATAACTCACATTGGACAGGGAATGGAAGTCAGGTTCGGCGCCGCCTCGTCTGTATTCTGGACAGTAACAACAACAGCATTTACAACGGGCTCCCTGAATGCAAACCTTTCTGCGTTCAATCCGCTTGTCATTCTTGCAGGTTTTTTTGGAATGATAATCCAGGCTACACCGGGGGGAATTGGGGTTGGGGCAATGTACATGCTCATGTACGTTATAATGACCGTATTCATAGTAGGTCTTATGGCGGGTAGAACGCCAGAGTATCTTGGGACTAAGATAAATGCAAGTGATGTAAAACTTGCCATAATTGCCTTCCTCAGCCACCCGATAATCATACTTATTCCAACAGTTATCACATTCGCGATAGGGGCGCAGGTTGCAGTGGGCCTCGGAACAAATTCATTAAGCTTTACCCAGATTCTATATGAGTACACCTCCGCCGCGGCTAACAATGGGTCAGATTTTCTCGGATCCGCTGGAAATACTGTATATTTCAATGTAAGCACAGGAATTGTCATGTGGCTTGGTCGTTTTATACCAATAGCTGTCATGCTTGCGATTGCAGGCAACATGGTGCAGAGGAAAAGATATGCGTCCGAAGCGCTAAGAACCGATACACTCGCATTTACAGCTGTGCTGATTGTAGCCATATTTATACTTGCAGTTCTTACATTCTTCCCGTTCCTTGCAATCGGCCCCATATTGTCTTATCTGGAGGGATTCAAGAATGGATTCTGAACCTCATTTTGCCGTTACAAAATTCAAGATAACCAAACCAAAATTGTACAAAATGGCGATAATAAAGGACTCTATCAGGAGACTGAGCCCAACCCTTCTCTATAAAAACGTGGTCATGTTCATTGTAGAAATCTGCTTCGTCATCGTCGCTGTGATGGCTATCGATCCATCCCTCATACCCGAGGTTTCCAGCATATCCGAGGTCCCGTTCTACATTGAAGTTGCTGTGATACTTATCCTAACTGTCTGGTTCAGCACCTTATCAGATTCTATCGCGGAAGCCCAGATTAAGAATACTGCCTCGACTCTCAGAAAGATTGAAAAGGAAGTTCCTGCCAGAAAAATAGTCTCCGAAGACCGCAGGGAAATATCGGAAGTGACTTCAAAGCAGCTCAAGAAAGGAGATCTTCTCCTAATCAAGAAAGGCGATGTTGTTCCTATAGATTGCGAAGTCATGGAAGGGATAGCAATGGTTGACGAATCACTCCTGACTGGGGAATCTGTGAACGTTAGGAAATCTGTCGGAACTACGGTTCTCGGAGGGTCCATGATCACGTCCGACAGCATAATCGCAAGGGTCAGTGTCAATCCAAGCGATACATTCCTCAACAAACTGATAAGGCTCGTCGAATCATCCTCCAGGCCAAAGACACCGAACGAACGTGCCGTTTCAATATTGCTTGCTGGTTTTACCGCCATTTTTTCCATAATTGTCATCTCAATCCTCGCTCTTAGCATCATCCTTAAGCTAGGCCTGGATCTCTCAGTCCTGATCGCCCTATATGTGTCGCTTCTTCCTACCACTATTGGTGCACTTCTTCCTGCAATAGGTATTTCAGGTATTAACAGGATGTCAGAAAAGAGGATTATAATAAAATCCGGCAAAGCAATAGAAGCAGCAGGAGACACTGATTCGCTGCTCCTTGACAAGACCGGTACAATTACCCGCGGAATGAGAACTGCAATTGAATACATACCGCTTGGAAAGCACACTAAACGCGATGTTGGTGAAGCTGCCTTCATGTCATCCTGGGATGACGACACCCCCGAAGGAAAGAGCATGGTAGAGCTTGCATACCAGGAAGGCTTTGTTCCTCATGAATTTGCTATCATCGAAAGGATCAAGTTCGAGGAATTCAGTGCTTCAACACGCAAAAGCGGTGCGAGCCTTCAGGAGGCATCAGAATTCTTTCTCCCAAAGGGAGGAAAAGGGATCCTTCAGCACAAGAGGATCAGGCGTAAGTATGATCCGGAAAGCAGGGAGGATGAAATAGACATAATCAAGGGAGCCCCGGATGCGATAAAGGGGATTGTCAAGACAGTTCCGCTGAACTTTGACAACATCGTGGACGAAGCAGCAAAATCAGGTGACACGATTATGGCTATTGCAGAAGGCGGAGAAATAATTGGTCTTATCAGGCTGAGGGATGAAGTGAAGCCTGGAATAAAGAGCAGGATTGCTTCAATCAAGAATATGGGTATAAAACCAGTCATGATAACTGGAGACATAGAAGTAACTGCATCTAGTATTTCCCGCGAAGTTGGCATAGATGATTATGTTTCCAGAGCAAAACCGGAAACGAAATATGATCTTGTGAAGCAAGAACAGTCACGTGGCAGGATTGTTGCAATGATAGGCGACGGAACAAACGATGCTCCTGCTTTAGCCGCATCGGACGTTGGAATCGCTATGGCATCAGGGACTGAACCTGCAAAGGAGGCAGCCAATATGGTGGATCTTGAGTCAAACCCGGCCAAGATAATTGATGTGGTGATGATGGGGAAGCAGATACTTATGACCCGCGGAGCGGTGACGACATTCAGTATTGCAAACGATGTCGCAAAATACTTTGTGATTGTCCCGGTTATGTTCACCGCGGTGGCTCTTTCAAGCCTTAGCAAATTGAATCTTCTTCACCTGACTCCACATATCGCGGTTCTTTCTGCGCTAATATTCAACGCATTGATCATTCCATTTCTCATACCTCTGGCCTTGCGCGGTGCCGAATTCAAGCCACAGAGTGCAATGAGGATATTCCTCAAGAATGTGTTTCTTTACGGGCTGGGCGGTGTCATTCTGCCATTCGCCGGGATAGCGGCTATTGCATTCGTTATTACGCATTTAGGGGGGATCTAGGAATGAAAAAATCAAACTCACTCACGGTCCCAATAAGGATAGCCCTGGTTTCGCTCGTTGCATGTGGCATTCTGTTCCCCGGCGTTGTTACGAGCATTGCGCAGCTTGCTATGCCCGTACAGGCAAACGGATCACTTATCAGCTTCCACAACACAACCATTGGCTCATCCCTTATCGCCCAGGACTTCAATTACAGCGGCTTCTTCCAGCCAAGGAATGATTCAGCATCCGGTCTGGACCCAGATATTACAGTCCAGAATGCCACCCAGCAGGCGTCTAAGATTCATAACGTTACAGGAATCAGCATGGCTTATCTGGATAGCATCATAAAGGAAAATACAAAATATACGCTGTTCTTCTTCGGTACGGCTTACGTGAATGTGCTGGACTTGAATATCAACTTGGCTGAGCATTATCCGGCTATTTACGATAGATATTCTGTGTAATTACGCATCCACAATTCGGCATTTGTTGCCGAAAAAGCCTGTCGAAAGCTATATCGCCAGAAGCACATGGTTATAAAAGGCATATATGTAAGATATCTTGTTAATATTCTGGCAGATATTTTCTTTATCATGGCTGGAACTGTTCAGATTCAAAATGCTGGAAATGTTTATCCGAACAATGATTTAAAGACAGGAGATTGGAAGAGGTATCTTGGTGCACTCGATTCCATGCTTAAATCTCGGTTGTTCACGCATCGTCCGTTCTTCCTGGCGCATGCCATGACCTTTGGTTGTAACTCCAGATGCAAAACTTGCACTTACTGGAAAAATATTTCAAGGATGAAAGAAGACATGAAAACTGAGGAAGTCTTCCAGATGCTTGACGAAGCCTATGATGCTGGAATGCGTGGATACTATATGTTTGGTGGCGAACCGCTGATAAGGCAGGACATAACTAAAATAACAGACTACGCCAAGAACAAAGGCTTTGTCACAGTGATGAATACAAACGGTTCCCTGTTGGAGCAGAAGGCCAAGGATTTGAAGAACCTTGACTTTGCTTTCGTATCGCTTGACTATTACAACGACTATGATGACGTGATTCGCGGCCGGCCTAACACATTTGGTGAGGTCATTCGCGGAATCTATGAATTGAAAAAAATAGGCAGAACCAAAGCGGCACTAGTAACTACAATCAGCAGCCTGAACTGGAATTCGATGAGAAGGATGGCAGAGCTGGCTTCAGAGATGGGAGTTGGTATCTCATTCAACTCTGTCGAGCAGTCACTCGACTTCGGCCAGACAACTTCTGAAACGACGCCCAACTTTGACGTGGGCCTTGATTCAGAGAAACTGAAAGAATTCTATCGAACTCTTCTTGAGCTTAAGAGGGAAGGATTTCCGTTGCTTGAGACAGAGGAGGTTCTGGAGGATTTTGTTGACAGCAAACCATGGAAATGCCACTTTCCAAAAATGTTTCTCTATGTGACGCCAAACAAACAAGTCTACAACTGCGATTACACATATGCTTATGATCTGAAGAAAGGGTCCTTTGAGCAGTACTTCAGGAGCGAAGGCTTCTGGTCATATGTAAAATCGGCAGAATCCTGCAACAAATGCGTCAGGACATGCGTGCGGGGATATTCCTACACATATGGATTATTCCCGAGACAACTGTGGGGACTGGCTGGTCAAGCACGCCTTCTTTTCAACAAGCCCGAGGAATCTTGTTCAGTCGATGATTCCCCGGCAAGGAACAATAACAGATTAAGTGGAACAAGACCAAGCACAGTGCGGCACTGAAAGATGTGGCTGCACCATGTAAATCCTCATTCTACGCCTTCAATCAGTGTCTTTCGTCGAAACCAGGTTCTTTTTCTTCTTTATTGATGACTCTATGGCTTCAAACCTGTCCTTAAACCTCTCAAGTATCTTTGGCAGGGTAGTATATTCCATTTCTTCATCAGGAAGCCTGTGAGGTTCGAACGGGCCCATTCTCCTTACATATTCAGCTATCTCGCCAGCTTTTCGTCTGGCGCCGTCAAAAGCAGGATCGTCAAACATGTCAACTGGTCCAGTCAGTTTGCCATCCTTCAAGACAAAACCAAGGCACACTACTCTTGGAGGGCCATCGAATCTTGTCATCTTTGAATCTTTCATGCCGACAGGCATTAATGGGCCATTGAATGATCCACGCATCCAGCCTGAAACCAGGAATGGGTGGCTGAATGCCTCCATGGCTTCTCCCGAGGCCGGAAGGCCAGATTGTATCCTGACAATAGCAGCAGGGTCGTCTTTGCCCACATATTCGCCAGCTATGAATGATAATTTATCCGTCGTAATCACGGCGACGTTTTCATCGGGTAATTTTTCATGGCCGCTCTTTGTATAGACGCGCTTAATGACATACTTGCTCTTCGAGCCTATCATAGCAAGCATATCGTAAAGATTCTCCGGTGTTGAGAGCTCTATCTTTTTGCCTGCGATTATATCCCATATCTCAAACGTGAATCCCTCATGCATGTTTGGATCTATAACAAGTCCCGGCGTATTGAAGGGATCAGCAAACATTTTGTAAATGGGATAGTTGAAAGAACCTGGCTCCGTCTTGTCCATCATATATACGAGAAAAGGCTCGCTCTTCCTAGGTGTGATCTCCATCTCTGCGACCCCCGGTCCCATTCCTTTGATGTTTCCCGAAAATGCATCTTTTAGAAGATCCTGCCCCGCACCATATAATCCAACTGATTTTGCAACTTCCGTACCAGCTTTAAAGGCATCCCACGCAATCCTATGAACCTCTGCGCTGTCGATTCCTAGGTTATGTATCATAGTTATCTGTATGTCATCCCCTATGTGTGAAATGTAGAAGTCACTGAGGATAGAGGAAGAATGTTCCTTCACGTACCTTCTCACTGTGTCGACCACTGGCTCATAAACTGTAGTGTGCCCTGGCAAGCTACCTATATCGGCTTTTATATGTGAAATTGTAACCTTTGTCATATCACATATATATAGCTCTACCCTTATAATCTTTCCCATACAGTAATTTCAAAGACAATATCCCATCTTGTATAGGATGAATTAACTCCCATGATTCACACAGAAGGGTCCTTTCTTTGAGCAAAAATTAGTTAATGGACAGATAACTTAGCATCAGAACAAGATGGATACTGGTTTTAATATCGAGACAAAAGGGATCTATTTAGCAGCCTGTTCTCATTCTCCTTTCTATAAGCAGATGCGCAACTCGATGCTACAGTATCAAGATGACCTTATTGAATTTGGAAATCCATGGGATTTATGGGCTGAAAAGGTTGATGAGTCAAAGGCCCTTTTTGCAAGGATCATTAATGCGAATAAGGATGAAGTTTCTCCACATTTTTCGGTGTCATCAGCATTTGGCTCACTTCTGAGTGGCTTCACATATGGTGAGAGGGATGAGATAGTCACATCAGATCTTGAATATCCAACCACCAATCACATTATTCTTGCACAAAATAAGTACGGAGCCAAGCAAATACTGTTGAGGAATAGAAACTATCGTCTTACCAAGGAACAATACATCTCTTCTGCAGGTAAAAAAACGAGACTTTTAACCGCCATTCATGTCAGTTCACTCAACGGCTTCAGGCAGGACTTGAATGCCATAGCGGAAATTGCAAGAACTGCTGGATCCGAAATATATGTTGATGCATACCAGTCTGCAGGAAACACTCCCATTGACGTTAAAAAGGATGATATAGATTATTTAACCGCAGGTACTTTGAAATATCTGCTGGGTTTACCGGGGCTTGCTTTTCTCTACGTTCGTAAGGAACTGATAAATACAGTGGAGCCTTCATTCATAGGTTGGTTCTCTCAGAAGAACCCCTTCCGGTTCGGTCCCGAAAATCTTGACTTTACTGAAGACGCCGATAGATTCCAGTCCGGGACTTGGGCTGTTCCCTCGATTTATGCTGGCATCACGGGGATGAAGACAATACTCTCAATTGGAATAGATACTGTTAGATCCAGAATTGTGAAGCTGACAGAAAGAGCCATAAAAACAGGCGAGGAACACGGTTTGGAAACAATAACTCCTAAAGAGGCAAATGAAAGAGGCGCCATAGTGTCCTTTATAGTACCAGGTGCCCACAAACTTGAAAGCATACTCAGATTATCGAAGATTTTCACCTCAAGTAGGGATATTGGATTAAGGCTTGCTCCACATTTTTATAACACCGCAGAAGAAATTGACCTCGCAGTAGAGAGAATTTCCGAGCTATCTCGGAAGATGGTTGAATAGTGAAATCTTCTGCATAGCCAGTATCATAATCTCGGTACGCTCATCGAACAGTGGGGAAGTTATAAATGCATGCTAAAACTTCAACAGCAATGCACCTGATCCCAGAGTCTGAGTATAGAAAGAGGTTGTCCGCGCTGGCTTCCATTATGGAGAAGAGAAACGTTGCCGGCGTTTTTCTTTCCAGTCCGACCAATATAAAATATTTCACTGGCATGACCTATATCCAGACTGAGCGCCCAGCCGGTATTTACGTAACCGGTGAATTAGAAGTCTATTTTATGGGGCCGAAGCTTGAAGAAGAGCATTCAATGTTTTTATCTAACATAATTAGCAACTCATACTCATATTTCGATTATCCGGGAAAAGTGCATCCTCTGAAGCAATTCACGAGGTGGTTCCATGACTTGAATGGTACAAAGAATCTGGGAGTTGACAATGCATCACTGTACCCTTCTGTCTACGGCTTCAGGGGTATGCCGGTATCCGAATTGATGGATGAAGAGAAGATTGTCGACATTTCATCATCCCTGTACGATATGCGCAGGATAAAGAGCGAAAATGAGAGGCTTGTGCTTCGCGAAAGTGCAAAGTGGGCAAACTACGCACACAGGCTCTTGCAGGAATATACGGAACCAGGTCTTTTCGACTTTCAAATCGCGCATAAAGCCAGTTCAGATGCTTGTCTTGCTGCAATGAAATCTTTTGGCATGGACAATCAGCCGCCAATTCGTTACCCTATGGACATCTCAGCGGGGTTCCGCGGGCAGGTGGGAACGCACTCTTATTACCCACACTCCCTTTCAATCAATAGGCCCATCAAGAAAGATGATCTCCTTGGATCAGGGGCCGATGGAAATATTGACGGCTACCACGTGGAGATTGAGAGAAACCTATTTGTGGGAAAAGTTACAACTCAGATGCGCAAATATCATGGATTGATGGTGGAAATGCAACAAGCAGCAATATCCGCATTAAAGGTTGGATCCAAGTTCAGCGATATAGATCGGGTGATTAATTCATTTGCCAAGATGAATGAAGTGTCCCAGCTCCTTCTGCATCACACTGGTCACTGCATAGGACTCGAAGGTCACGAATCACCATTCTTTGACGTTGGGGACGATTCGTTGATTCGCGAAAACATGGTCTTCACTATTGAACCAGGGCTATATATACCGAGGCTTGGAGGTTTCAGGCATTCTGATACCATTATAATGCATAAGGAGGTCCCAGAAGTAATCACGTATTACCCCAGGGACATAGATGACCTAATAATTGATTGACCTATTCCGCTCGAGAAATGAAAACAATTAGCCAACTCCAAGCTATAAGTCACGATATGCAGGCAAGATGAGGATCTCGTTATAATGAACGGAAACTTTCTGATTGAGACCTTAACCAAAATGGCTTATATGTGATATTTATCGTCCGATTAATGTTATTAGTTAGCATCCGAAACTCAAAAACATTCAAACCGGGGGGAACAAAAGTTGGAACCTGCAGTTTGCAGGATCACTTTATGACAATTCTAGAATTAGAGGGCTGTAAAATTTGATAGATAATAAGGCAATAAAGGACTGGACTGCTAAAACAAAAATGATCAGAAACACGCTAATGATCTTTCTAATGCTCATGGGAATACAATTCTGGCTGGGCATGAGCATTAATCTTGAGTTGAACCTTCAGATTGTGCAAAAGCCATTTACGACAATACTCCTTTACTACTTTCAGCACTATCTTCTGGTAGCGTTGCACATAGGCAATGCAGTACTAATCTTGCTAATCACAATAATTCTCGTTGCCGTCTCAAAAAGTTACCCTAACGTAGGAATCAAGATTGTAAGCATTATTGTATTGCTTTCCGTGATTGGTGCGATTGCCAACGGCTGGCTCTTCTTGTACTATGGCCAATTTTTTGGATTCTCGATAGGAATGGCAATGAGTGCAGTATCTGCAATGATTTCGGCTGCGGCGGGATTCTATCTTGTGGGCATAGAGAGAGGAAAGGAAACGGCATTGTTCAGACCAGAGGAAATTTAAATGAGAATTAGCATTGCAGACGGGAAGCTTGACACACAGTGTGTATTAGCAATCAAGCTCAGATCCGAACTCTTTGATCTTCTCTCAAGAACCGAAGAGAGGTTTCAGGCGTATATTTTCACCGAATCGACAGACCTCTACCTGCAGTTATTTTTCCACATGATGGGGAGATCCAATACTATCATTTCTCCTATTCTTTCCAGGAGTGATGTGATCGCGAAGAGGTCGTATTACACTATAGCTGAAAGGATTAGGAATCAGGAAAATATGATAGTTATTACAAACCTGTTAGAAGCTCCATCAGTTGCTCTTAATGACACTTACATGTTCAAGAACGAGCTTTTCATTGATTTCAGGTTCAGCAGCAGCAAGATGCATGCGATTCATGAAATCCTCTCCGGCTTTGTTGGAATTAGCCCAGACTTCCGTATAGTCAGCCTGACCGCTTCCAGGCCGATGAGAGCCAGAATGGAGGATCTCAACAGATATGTTCCCCTCTCCGTTGTAAAATATTCATTGAATGCACCGATCGATGATCCACTTGTCTCAAATTTAAACATGCTATCTGAAGAAGCAATAGGAGAGATCGTAGGGGCATCCTCTTATGAACATGGCCTTAAGGTTCTAGTATTCACCACCACTTCACTTGCGGAAAACGGTTTCAATGTTATTTCCCAGAAGGATAATATCTACGAAGCATACTTCAAGGTACAGAAATTGATGGAAATGAGAAAGCAGATGGGCGAAGCTAGAATCCCCAGGTTCCAGGTATTCCTCAGCATAATGGAGGGCAGGCTTTATGTCACGACGTTTTTACCGACGCCGGAAGCTGAGGAATACATTTCAATATTATTCGGGTCATTGATGCGAGAACCTGAATCTAAAGCCGCACTTGAATACTACTCGGGACTTAGCGATTCGGTATGGGACTGGATCTGATACACAATTAACAAATATATCCCGAGCCATTTTCCATTCTTCGAGGAAAAAGAGTAATATCTGTGAGAAATTAGGCGTCAATGATCAGTGGTCTGGAATTAGCGATTCTGTTAATTATCGCATGGATAGTTGTTCTAACCGCTCTTTCCGGACGAATAGCTAAAACAAAGAATTTCCAGGTATATGGGCCATTTCTCATGCTTAAGGCAGTTAAGAACAGGGGAGTCCTTGATCGTGTTTCAAGAGTGAATGGGTCCAAACTTTTTTCAAAAATTTCAGTTGTAATAGTTCTTGTTTTTTTAATAGGCGGAATTGCCCTGCTCCTGTATGAAAGTTACCTTGCCACACAAATCAAGGAGGTCGTTTCTGTTCCACTTACTGAATATATTGTGCTTCCGGGTATAAACAGAGATATTCCACTTCTTTATGGATCGGTAGCCCTGATCTTCTCAGTAGTGATACATGAACTTATGCACGGAATAACTGCAAGAAAACACGGACTTCCAGTATCTTCAGTCGGAGCACTCTTTTTCATAATCCCGATTGGTGCATTTGTTGAGCCGGAACAGGAAGCTATGATGGCGGCAGATCCTGTCGTAAGACGACGTGTATTTGCAGCTGGCCCCTCAATAAACATAATTATTGCTCTTATAGCTTTCCTAATCCTCGTTTTTCTGCTTATGCCCTCGGTTCATGCATATCAGCCGGGGGCTTACGTGCAACAGGTTGCTTCCGGGTCCCCTGTTTCAGGCGTAATTCTCCCAGGATCTGAATTGGTTAGTTTTGGCAATTACAGTGGGAACAATTTACTGAACGAGCTTCAGAACTCTACAATTCTTCCTGGTACCATGACAAAAGCCGGCATACTTTCTGGAGGCGTTCTCAAAAACCAGGATTTACCAGCTGGCCTTGTAGTATCTGGTACCCTGAGTGGTTATCCTGCATATAACACAATTCTTCCCGGTGGAATAATAGCTTACGTGGGCGCCACCCCAATATATAACCAGACCTCTCTTACAAACGCGCTGGATGCTATTCCTCCTGATACCACAGTGTCCATAACAATGATATATTCTAATCTATCATCCGCAGTCACATATCAGACAGTCAATCTCACCACCGCCTCGAAATATGACTATTATGCGCAATACGCTCCAGGTCTAAATTCTCCTTCGTATAAGAGTGAGAGTTTCCTAGGCGTTACAACTTCCTATCTAGGCATAGCTGGATATCCAATGAGTTTTATCAAGTCAACGGTGTTTGGCGCAGATGCAATTTATGGGGGGACCCAGGGATTCTTCACGACCCTTTCTCTTCCTTTTCAGGGATTATCACCTGTACCTGCAAGCCTGGCATCACTGTTCGCAACCCCATTCTATGCTCCATTGTTCTGGTTCTCAACCAACATGCTATTCTGGATCTTCTGGTTGAGTTTTCTTCTTGGCCTGACGAACGCCTTGCCAATCCTTATTACTGACGGCGGGCAGTTCCTGAAAGACACCATTTACATATTTGGAACTAAAAGGAAAATCAAGTCTCTTTCGAACGAGAAGACGGCAAGTGCAATTGCGAACTATCTGGGGCTCTTCATTGTGTTTCTTATATTCTGGGAGCTTCTGATACCAAGGATAATCTAATCAGAACGCAGTCGCTTAAGATGAACAAGGTAGCCACTCAGAGAATTTTCCCTCTTGATCGTACGGGATGCAGTATAAGAATTATTAGGGAGTAAACAATCAGGTGAACGTAGCGATAATACAGGGAAGTGTACACAGATGCCGTTTCCAGAAGCAGTCGAAAGAAGATTAAATAAAAAAATATGCATGAAATGCAATGCAAGGAATGCACCAACAGCAAAGAGGTGCAGGAAATGCGGTTCTCCCGATCTCAGAATGAAAGCAAAGGAGAGAAGGGGCGGTCAGTAAACGGATTCTTCCGGCCAGCCCACTGCTGCAATAGTAAGGATGGAAGGAACAAACTGCGAGTATGAGGCATATCAGAGCTTCAAGCGATCGGGTGCCGATCCGCAATATGTTCACATCAAGCAGCTTGAAGATCACAGCAAGAAGCTGACGGATTTTGACATCATATTTTTTCCAGGAGGTTTCTCTGCTGGGGACTATGTGAGAGCCGGGGCGATATTTGCAGCAAGAATCGGGGCCGCTTCAGGTCACGACATCCTGAACTTTGATGACTCGCACAGGCCGATTATTGGTGTATGTAACGGATTCCAGGTTATGGTAGAACTTGGCCTGCTTCCTGGGTCTTCAGATCTGGAGAAGAAAGTTACTCTTACCTTCAACTCTTCCGGTAGATTCGAGTGCAGGAAGGTTTTTGTAAGAATAGCATCCAAAAACAGAATGATTGGATCGGCATACTCAGGCAGGAATTCCTGGGAGATACCGGTGGCCCACTCCGAAGGACGCGTCGTTCTCGATGATCCAGAAAGCACCTTCATGTCACTAAGTGATCAAGGAAACATTCTCTTACAGTATGTTGACGCAGACGGAAAACTTGCCGGTTATCCATGGAATCCAAACGGCTCTTACCGAAATATAGCAGCACTTTCAAATACTTATGGGAATGCAATAGGGCTCATGCCTCACCCTGAAAGGATCTATTATACATATCAGGCCTCAGAAAAGCTTGAACCTACAGCAGGAAAGCAATTTTTCGACGCAGTTGTCGCCTATTCAAAATCATTATGAAATTTCTGACACTTCAGCCAGAAGTCTACGCGACTGTTGCCTGAAATGCTCCAGCGTAGTGTCATTGACGACAAGATAATCCGAAAGGACTATGGCTTTCGCAATCCCCCACGAAAGTTCACGGTTGTCTCTTTCTATTAGTTCTTCCAGGCTCTTAATGTCATCCGGCCTGTTCCTCTTCAATATGCGGGAAAGTCTTGTGGCACGGTTTGCAAAAATTGCAACAACAAATACATGACCCTCTACTTTCTTGAAAAAGTCCAACTCTTCCTGGTTACGTAACCCGTCTATAATAATCCTGTCTGAGTCACTTATGGTCTCTATGGTTCTTCTTGCCCATATGTCCTTGCCCCTGAGAACCCTCTCCCTTGAGGCAAAATCACCAATATCAGAATCCGTTGACGGGATCCCCTCGACCGCAGCATACTTCCTTACAGTGTTGCCCATGTGAAAATCAGCGAACCCAATTTCTCGGGCAACAGAGATAAACTCGTCCTTGCCTGCGCCTGGCATTCCTGTGACCACGAGAACTTTCTTAGCCAAAAAGGAACCCCATACCCTCGTCTGCCTTCTTCTCTTCCTCTTTTATAAGAGCGTACAATCGATCAGATCTATCCTTATCCAGTTTTTCCATCAAGGAACCTAGCCTGGAATCGACGGCGTTAATGGCATCGGCGGATCCTTCAACTAATACTATCAAGCCCGGATCCTTGAAATCAAAGGAAGACGCATCTTTTGTTATGATCGATTGACGGCCTATGAGATCATCGTCTTTCATTGTATCCACTGCGGACCTGTTTTCAGGTTTAAGGAAGTAGATTGCAAACACGTCTACCGCATAGGGCTATACATAATAAATTCTTTGAGCCTGAGGATCAGATAATTCTGCTTTTCCTGCAATTTAGCAGTAGCGCTCATAAAAAGTATATTAATTGATTTGCTATTCTTGGCGTTATGGAAAATGTAGATCTCAGCATCGTGATCGGTGGACCGCAGGGTGGCGGTATCGACACTGCTTCTAACATGATCAGCAAGGCATTTGCCTACTCTGGATACCAGGTAATTTCTGTGAGGGAGTTCCATTCCAACATCAAGGGGAGGCACAGTTATGTGCACCTTCGTGTGAAGAATTCTCAAGTCCGTTCACTGAAGTACCCTGTCGACATACTTGTTGCACTCGACCCTGATACAATCTTCGAGCATCACGAGGATATTTCAAAAGGAACACGAGTGCTTTATGATGCAGACTTCGAGACATCTGAGCTTTCACAGGCAAGGATGATTATGAGGGACACCTCAAGAAGGATCAAGGAAATGCTTGAAAGCGCAGGACATACGCTCAACGTGAGGGGCGTCCTCGATTATATGAAGTCAAAAGGCGCTCTCCCAATTCCAATCTCTTTTGGTAATGTGGTGTCTGAAGCTGTTCCCGATGGGACTCCGACCAGATATTTCAACACGTTCGGAGCCGCGGCAACTCTTGCTGTTCTTGGAATAGACAAGAACTATGTTGAGAAAGTTATAAAGAGCGTATTCGGAAACAAGGAAAAGGTGATAGGACCAAATATAAAGGTCGTTGATGCGGCTTATGATTATTGCGCCAATCATAAGCTGAGAATAAAGAACCTTCCTGATCTCGAAATGGGTAAGAAGATGCTTCTTACTGGAAATGATGGATCAGCAATTGGTAAAGTTCTCGGCGGACTTAGGTTCCAGACCTATTACCCAATAACTCCCGCAAGCGACGAAAGCACTATATTGGAAGAGCACGAAGAACTCAAGTGGATGGATGGCGAGAACACCAACCTTATAACAGGCGGTGTCACTGTGGTTCAGGCAGAGGACGAGATTTCTGCGATAAATATGGCATCAGGTGCTGCAATGACTGGGACCAGGAGCGCTACTGCTACAAGCGGTCCCGGTTTTTCGCTCATGGCAGAGGCTATATCCTTTGCTGGAATGGATGAGATCCCTCTTGTTGTGACATTATACCAGAGGGGAGGGCCGAGTACGGGACTTCCGACAAGAAACGGGCAATCTGATCTGCTTTTTGCCCTTCACACTGGTCATGGTGAATTTCCAAGAATGGTCATTTCTTCAGGCGATGTGAAAGAGTGCATAGAGGACTCTGCCCGTGCGCTGAATTATGCTCAAAGATATCAACTACCTGTTATACACCTTATTGACAAGAACCTTGCAAACACAACTGAATTGGTCGATATCCCGGATGGATCATCCATAAATATACAGCAGCCAGACAGGTCAGATGGGAAGGACTCGTTTTCAAGATTCACGCTTGATACAAAGAACGGTATTTCCCCCATAGGTTATTTTGGCAAAGATATATTCTGGCTTACCGGCGATGAACATGACGAGAAAGGTCATGTCACAGAGGACACCTGGATGAGGGACAGGCAAATGGAGAAGAGATTTCTCAAACTCCAGACTGCCGAGGAGGAGATACCAATCTCTGAACGAGCTGTTGTTCTTGGACCTGCCAAAGCAGATGTTACTTTTATGACATGGGGAAGCCAGAAGGGGCTTGTACTTGATGTCATCGATGCCCTTGGAAAGAAGGGAATAAAAGCAAACCTTCTTTATATTAAGATGTTTGAACCTTTCCCTTCAAAGTTTGTTTCTGAAGTGCTAAAGAAGGCAAAGATTGTGATTGGAGTGGAAAGCAACATGACGGCTCAGGCATGCAAGGTCATCAAGATGAATACCGGTATTGACGTTGAGAATCTGATCCTAAAATATAATGGTCGACATGTAACAGAAGATGAAGTGATTGACGCTTCGCTTAGGATAATAGAAAAGAAGGAAAAAGTAGTGGTGTTGGAAAATGGTGCATAATTTTAGAACTGATGTGGCAATTGACTGGTGCCCCGGATGCGGGGATTTTGGCATTTTAACAGCCCTTACGCAGGCGTTCACTGAACTGAACCTGGATCCGAAGAATCTTGCCATGGTTTCAGGAATAGGCTGCTCTGGGAAGACCCCTCACTATGTAAACGCGGCTGGAATGCACACTCTACACGGCAGGGGAATACCGTTTGCTACCGGTGTAAAGCTGGCAAACCCGAATCTCAAGGTCGTTCTTACAGGAGGAGATGGTGATCTTCTTTCAATCGGTGCTGGACATTTTGTAGCTGAAGGAAGAAGAAATACTGGCATAACTGTGGTACTTTTCGATAACCAAGTTTACGGCTTGACAAAAGGACAGGCTGCTCCCACCATGGCTCTCGGTATGCAGACAAAGTCTCTTACCAGGCCAAATGTATTCGGGCAGGTAAATCCTGTTGCTCTCGCGCTTGCATCCGGTTATACCTTCGTGGCCCGGGGATTCTCATTCGACACCAAGCAGCTTAAGGATATCATCAAGAGATCAATAATGCATGATGGATCTTCTCTTATCGATGTTCTGCAGCCATGCCCGACGTACAACAACATAAACACAATGGAAGTTTACAGGCAGAAGGTTTACAAGCTTGAAGATGACAAGACATGGAATCCCACAATCAATGAGAGTAGTGCTGATCATTATGAGGAAATCTATCAGCGTGCTTTCATGAAAGCACTTGAGATGGATAAGAGGATACCAACAGGCGTTTTCTTTGAGAACAACACGATACCGAGCTTCCCCAGAAGGCTGAATGAACATGTAAAGGATTACTTGACATCGCCTCCTGCACTTCAGTCAGTGGAAAAGAACGGAAAATCACTGGTCGATCCAGCAAACAGTTTCGTTGACAAGATATTGCAGTAAAGGGTCTATTGTAAATCTTAACCGAAAATAAAAAACATGGGATTTGTGGCAATCACCCACAATTTCCGATTTTATATCTACTGGCTAATAAGTTCAGGAATTTGCAATAGCGTTATTGGAGCTATTCAGGAATAAGGTTAAGGAATCAACGACTCGATTATTATGCATGTTAAAATATTTTCTTCACTAGAAAACATTACGTGAAACAAATGTACATTTAGGCTTAGAAATAGTTTGTGTCTTTCACCATTTAAATTGAGTAACTCAGAAAATTCTCTAAATACAAATTAGAACTGGCATAATATTCCGTCTATAGAAAAATAAAAGGGACGAAATGGAATATATCATCCCACCGAGAAAAAAATAAATTTTGCGCAATAAATTTTTCTACGATTACTGCGTTCAGTTATTTCCCTTCTTGAACTTCCTGAATATACCGGTTCCAGTGTACATCATTGTTCCAAGAATACCGACAACCACTCCAACGATAGCGCCTGCCCCAAGTCCTTCGTAGATAGAAGCGGAATTTGATGTTTTAGAATGTGCGGTGGTGTTAGTGAAGACAACGCTTACCGTTGTATTCGAGGTGCCAATAGTAACCGATTTGACTGATATGGTGCTGCTATAACTGGAGGGACCCGTTACACTCACATTATAAGTTCCAGAAGCAAGCAGTATGTCAACCGATGTACCCGTCGTGGTCTTTAGTGTTCCGCTAACATTCACGGTCCAAGCAATTCCACTTGGCAGTCCTGTTTCGCTTATCACGAGGGTATACAGATTCGGTTCGAAGGTGACGCTTATACTTCTGCCAGCTGCATCCACCTGGAATGACCCAGTATCTGTAACTGCATGGTATCCTGATACTGGTTGAATGGTGTAATTATACGTTCCATTGGGTAAACTGAGGGAAACCGTAGCGTTAGACGAAGATGCTTTAATGTTGCCTACTGTCAAAGCCCATGTGGTTCCAGACGGCAGTCCAGTTTCAGAAAACGATATTACATAGGTCACCGGAGTAAATGTCAGGCTAATCACTTTGTTTGTTCCAGACAGTGTAACTGAACCCGTCTTTTGAGATACAGTATAACCGGAAACTTCTCCCACCGAATAATTCTCTGCCACATGCTGTGCAGCGTCCGGGCTGAAAGAGACTGTCTTCGTTCCGGAGGTTAGTGTGGACATCCCGAGGGTTACTGTCCAGGGTGTGCCTGATGGAAGACCCGACTCAACAAATGTAACGGTATAGCCAGTCCATTTTCCCGTTAGAGGAAGATAGTCCTTCAAAGTTCCATTTACGGTATATGGTGTCGTTCCAACACCGTCAGATCCGGTACCGGTGTAACTTGACCAATAGTTTCCAGCAACTGGTAGAGACATGTTCCATGTAATTAGTGAACTGCTGTAAACATAGATGGCGACTTTGCTTCCATTTATGAAATTGTTATGATAAAAGCTGAGACCAGTTGAATAACCCAGATAGACCATGTAAATTTTTGCTATCGAAAAAGTATTTCCATAGATTACTCCTCCATAATCATACTCTGAGTAAAGAGAATAATTTGAACTCATTATTGAGTTACTGAAATAACTAAACTGGGAGTTTTCATAGGAATATATTCCATATTGACTTTTTTGGATTGTATTGTTGAAAACAGAAAAAGTTCCTGAGTATTCAACATCGATACCATATGTCGTATTTACCACTGTATTTCCGAAAAGAGCGGCAGAGGATGATTCATAGAGGTATATTCCCTCAGCTCCGTTTGCCGAGGCATTACCCAGTATAACATTATTCGATACGGTCGCCTGTCCAGAGTACTCAACATAAATACCATATTGAGAAGTTGCACTACCCCTGAATCCTGAAATCATGTTCCCTGAAACTGAAAGCATTGAAGTGTACTTAACGTAAATTGCATAACCTGTTGTGTTGAAAATCATGTTTCCGCTTATGGTGATATCCTTGATATCGTAGTAAATGTAAATGGGGTAAGATGAATTCAATATCACGTTGTTATTCACTGTATAATTAGTGCCACTATCTACTTCGAATTCTATAGCATAGGCTGTGATATTTGAAAGCATGTTGCTTGAAACGTTGACGTTATCTGCTTCGTAAGAATACAAATAAACGCCGTAGGAGGCTTTTGAGATTGAATTCCCGGCAACATTTATGTTACTAACATAGCAAAGATCAATCGCATCGGATGTATTTTGAATGAAGTTGCCCCGAATGTTAACATAATCAGAATATTCCAAGTAAATACCATTTGCTGAAGAAAAGTTTGTGAGAATGTTTCCAGACAATGTCACATTTACAAGGTATTCTGCCTCTATTACATATGACCCAGTAGAGTGATTGAAATGATTTCCCTGTATCAGCACGTTGTAAAGATCGATTAAGTAAACGGGTACTAAATCGGAAACAAAAACGTTTTTGCTCAAGACGTAATTGAATCCGGAAGCCACGTCAGCACAGAAACCTTTCGAGGTCATATTATAAATATTGTTGTTGACAACTGTAATATTATTGGCGTTACCAGAACAGATTTCAATACCATATCCTGCGTTGATCCCAACTATTGTGTTATTAGCGATAATTGTGTTGCTGTTGGTATAACCATCAAAACAAATACCAACGCTCGAAGTTATAATTGTGTCATTGTTGAATTCGACCTGAACTGTTGAAGTATCTGTCTCAAATCCTGTCGCTGCCTTAACATAAGTTGAATTTATGAAAACTTGCGGCGTGTCTTTGACATAAATGCCATAATCTGTAGGGACGCTTAACTTGTCAGCTGAAAACGAGAGGAAAGCAGAGTATATTGCATATGCCCCGTAGCTAGTTGCAGTAATATTGCTGCCAGCTATGGTAACATGCGTTGAATTAACCACATACGCACCCATGGATGAATTTATGACCTTAAAATCGTTGAATTCAACTGAGGAATCATTTGTTATATTGAAACCGTCCTTTCCCATTCCATTGATGGTGTATCCGTTACCCGATACGATCGAGTTGCTTCTCATGTCAATAAGGGTTCCATTAATGTTTTCCTTCAGGGTGTACTGATTACTGACCTGGCCGATTACTGTCTGGCTGCTTGCAGTTCCGTTTGCATAAATGATTACATTTCCTATAAATGCACTAGTTGGAGTTACATCTGGGCTCTGCACGACAGTTACTCCAGACGTACTTTCGTTGTTTGCTAGCGCAATTGCAAGAGAGGATGTGACCATCACTACTGCGATTAATAGTATAAGAATTTTTTTACTCATATGTATGGGGCATATAATTGGCATTTATGAGTCTTTCGATATACAGAAGGTTGTGTATAACGATGTCTCGTAATCGCAACTGGATTTTGCAAAAACAGTGCTTAAACCGATCGTAAACCATATTCAAATTTATACAGCTTTGAATATATCACTGATGTGTTTGAATTGTGGAAATGTGTATAATCCTTTTATACATATCGCATTAACCTTCCTAAGGGCAATTCCTGGAGCAGTCGATAAAAAAGCAGAGTGAGTCCGGCAGAGCTTATGTTTGTAGTTTTTAAGCAATTTTTATATAGGCAACCACTGCAAAATAGATTCCAAATGCCAATAAAAGCGACACACTTACAAGCCTCGTAACTTTTTGGGCCGCTTCTCCATATGCCCTCACTCCAATTTTAATCAGATATGATAAAGCAAGAACCCAGATTGCAATTCCGACGAAAAGAAAATAAAATACAGTATACCCGAATGCCGCGAGAAAGCTCAGTCCTACAGAAAGCCACCAGCCTATCTGCATTGGATTCACGAGGCCAATAGTCAGACCTCGTAAATATGAACCGGAAGTCTCATCGGAAAAAGATGTCTGATTTTCATAGATCTCGAAAGCGATGAAGAACAGGAAAAGAGCTCCTACAAGGTAGATATACTTGTCATAGGAAGTAAAATCTATTTCGCTCCTTAGAAAGAAAATAATGAGCATCAGGGTCAAGTCCGCAGTCATGGCTCCCAATCCTATACTGAATGCTTTCCACACTGATGATGCCGCCTTACGGACTATCAAGGCGGTAACCGGTCCCGGCGGGGCAGCCAGAGATATTCCAAGAAGTGTTCCAATCAACGCATCCAATAAGAGGTTCAACGCCATTGATATTCTTCAGTGTATAAAGTTTGACTGGATTACGGTAGGAATCAATAGAAATGCATTTCTAAAAATCCATTGTCAAACCAAGTTGTCAAGGATATCTAAATATAATTGAAGTAATTCATGAACATGGCAGAACAATTTGAGGTAAGATGGCACGGTCATGCCTGCTTCACAGTAGGAATGACAAAGAAAATAATCATAGACCCGTTTCTGGAAGGAAACCCCGTCGCAAAGATTAAACCCGATTCTGTGAAGGTTGACATGGTTGCTGTTACGCATGGGCACTTTGATCACGTGGCAGATGCAGTCAAGATAGCACTGAAGAACTCTGCACCACTTGTCACCATGGTTGAACTTGCTGGAATTCTTCAGGAAGAAAACAAGGACCTGAACGCTGTCGGCATAAACTATTCAGGATCAACCACTATTGACGGGATCAAGTTCACTTCGGTACCGGCTTTCCACTCTTCCGGGTATAACGGTAAATACGGAGGAAGCCCAATGGGGATAATAGTTACAGACGGGCTGAAGCTATACCACGCTGGAGATACAGGTGTTTTCAAAGATATGGAAGTGATACGGGATCTTTACAAGCCGGATATCGCATTGCTGCCAATTGGTGGATATTATACAATGAGCATCCCGGAAGCGCTCTACGCATCAAAGATGCTTGGTTCGAAGTATGTTATACCTATGCATTATAACACCTTCGAAGCAATTCGACAGGATCCTAACAAGTTTGTTGAAGGTTTCAAGGAACTTAAGGGACAGCATGCTATTATGGCTGAGATAGAGAAACCTATAATGTTTGACAAAAATGGAAACAAACTATAAACCAGTGCTACGGACTCTTGGAATAAGCGATGCCGATTACGCGGTCGCAACCAAAGAAGCGCGAGAAATCAATTCCTATATATCCTCCAAAATTGGTGGGAGGCAGTTCTGGCAGGTCTCAGCCGATGAGCTGACTTTTATATATTCAATTACACGAACGCTTCAGCCTAGAAATGTTGTTGAGACTGGTGTAGGGCCGGGAACAACAAGCTTTGCCTTTCTTTCTGCTCTCGAGAAGACTGGTGGATTGCTGCACAGCTTTGATCTGGGGATGAAGTACGGCGAAGAAGAGAAAGGGGAGCCTGTAGGTTTTATAGTTCCGGAGACTATGCACAGGCGATGGGATCTGACGCTTGGCAACAGCAAGTTAACCCTTCCGAAAGAGCTAGCAAGGATTGGCAGCGTTGACCTGTTCCTTCATGATTCCGAGCACACCAAAGAGCACGTAATATTCGAGCTTGAAGCTGTGTTCCCTTATCTTTCGAGCCGATCCCTCATCTTAGTCGACAATTACGACTGGACAGAAGCTCCAAACATGTTTGCCTCTAAAACCAAGATGACCCTTACGCACATTGTCGACGATCTCTGCGCAATTTACAGAGACGCTTGATTACTGCCACCTCAGCTTGTGCGCTTACTCTTTTTTTGAAGAGATTATATCGCTCATTTCATCCTCTTTTACAGGCCTGGACTGGGATTCATCGGTATCCATTTTCAGCCTGTGCTGTTTTCCTATCTTGATGCCCTTGAATGTGCTCAGAATTTCATCTTCAAGCAGGTATTTCTTCATCAGATCATCATAATCGGGGACAGTTATTATGCGGGTGCGTCCATATCTTCCAAGGCTCTTTGTAACAGTTATAATCAACCCAAGATCATCAAGTTCCGAGAGCAGATCGCCTATCCTCCTCGAAGTGAGCGACTGAACACTCAGCTCATCACATATTTTCTTGTAGTTTTCGTAAATCTCGCCAGTGATCATGTTGTCTCTGTCCTGATCCTGCGTCACCACGGCGCTAAGTAGAAGTATCTTAGAGTGAAGTGGAAGACCGTTTATGCTCTCCCTTAGGATATTCATCTCATACTTATCCCTCGCTTTGTAAACGTTTTCCTCACCAATTCTTTCCATGAAATCGCGTATCCCAATCTCTATGGAAATACGCATAAGATCGATTGCTTTCCTGGCATCACCATGTTCTCTGGCACCGATTGCTGCACAGAGACTGATTGCAGAATCATCAACCATGTTCCGCATTCCGGTAAGGCTTACCCTTTCCTGAAGAATATCACGCAGCTGCGACGCATTATATGAGGGGAAAACGATGCTTTCCTGATTCAGCCTGCTGCGGACACGGGCATCCAACGTTTCAAGGAACGAGGTATAGTTTGTAATTCCTATAAACGACAACCTTGAAGATTTTGCATCATCTGCAAGCTTCAGTATCACGTAAAGGGAGTCACCGTCATTTTTTCTTGCCAGCTTATCGATCTCATCTAGAATAAGGACTATGAATCCACCTATTTTTTCAAGCTGCCTGAGTAGCTCATTATAAATTCGCTCAACTGTCCAGCCAGATAGTGGTATTTTCTCATTCTCGTTAACTATAATTGAATTAGCTGCATTGACAAGTACGGAATATGTGGAATCGTTTAACTGGCAGTTAATGTATATTACTTTTACCTTCTCCGGAAATGCCTCTTTCAGGAGGTTTGATACCTTCTTTGCAACTGATGTTTTTCCAGTACCGCTCTTCCCGTAAAGAAGGAGGTTTGATGGAGAGCTGTTACGCATTACGCTGCTCAGGATCTTCACCATCTGGTCTATCTGCTCCGATCTGTGAGGAAAAGAATCTGGAATGAAAGAGCTGGAAAGTACAGTAAGTCGAAGGTCATTATCCACTTCACTCGACCTGTATTTAAAAAAAGGATTTGTCATAGAAACCGGTAAAACTGGTTAGAGTATTGAAGTACTAATAAGTATTTTTATGAAATGGCATATGAATAATTACTCTAGGATATAAGGATATAAACTGGATCCGGTGAATTCTTTTATCTTTCCAACCAGATAAATTGATCCTGTGACAAGTATCCTGTCATAATGCTGTATAGCATACTCATATGCTTCTTTTATATCCTCAATTATAACGCTCTTCTTGAAGAAAGAGCCGCAATACTTGCTGAACTCTTGAGGATCAAGTGATCTCTCTGGTTCATCAGGGCGTGTGAACACGACCTCATCGGCTATCTCACTTATTGTATGTGCAAACGTATACCAGTCCTTGTCATTAAGCATTCCGAGGAGGACGGCAGTCTTTTCATTGAATATTTTTTTATAAGAGGTGACGAGTGTGCGTGCAGCCGGTGGGTTATGGGCGCAGTCGACCAGAACAAAAGGCTCATGGCTCAGAATCTCCATCCTAGCAGGCCAGACTGCCTCCTTAATGCCTTTCTCTATCCCCTTTCTTCCTATCTTATCCACCCCTGAAACTTCTGCTGCCAGGATGGCTGTTTGAATATTCTTCACCTGGTGAGATCCAAGCATTTTCGACTCTATATAGTAAGTATCAAGCATGCCTTTTAGCTCAAACGAAATTCCTTCAATCCCCTGATTTACATTGCTTGCAATGCTGTTATTTGAAAGCTCGAAGAGCCTTGAGTTCCTGAGATCGGAAATTCTCCTTATGGTCCTGACAACCTCCTCCTTCTGGTCCGCAAGTACCACCGGCCTTCCTTCCTTTATTATCCCTCCTTTCTCATAGGCAATTGATTCAAGAGTGCAACCGAGACGGTCGAAGTGATCGTATCCTATATTGCAGATAACAGAAACCTCAGGATTGATGATATTGGTGGAATCCAGTCTCCCACCAAGACCCACTTCAATGGAACCAAATTCTACCTTTTTGCTTGAAAAATAGTCAAAAGCCATAAGCGTTGTCGTTTCAAAAAAGGTTGGATTTCTTCTAGTCCTCATGAGATCCGTTATTACAGGCAAATATTTTGACATGAAAGTTTCCATGTATTCGTCGGTTATGAAGTCCTTATCGACGACTATGCGTTCGTTGAACTTCACGAGATGAGGTGAAGTGTAGAGGCCTGTGCTGAACCTCTGCCTGAATATGTTATAAATGAAGGATGAGACAGACCCCTTTGCATTTGTTCCAGCAATATGGAAAGACTTGAACTTATTCTGTGGATTACCAAGCCTTGGTGCAAATTCGCGCATTATATCCAGATCAAGCTTCACTCCCTCCCTTTTCAGGGAGTAAAGGAATTCCAAATCCATCGTGGGCGGTATCGTTACCAAGTTAAAGCTTTAATGCAGTATGATTTAGGGAAATTGTTTTAAAAAAACAGGACATATCGATGCAATGGTAACAGAAAGATCCTATATCGACGATCCTTATGCAAAAGAGGGAACAGGAAAGGCCGTAAAAGTGGAATTTACGGATCTTGTGGTGGACAAAACCGTCTTCGTTCCAACCGGCGACGGACAGCCAAACGACAGGGGAGATGTCATAATTGACGACAAGAAATATATAATCGTAGACGCATGGAATGACGGAGAATCTATACATCTCATGTCACTTGACACTTATCCGACAGATATTATTGGAAAAGAGGTAAGACAGGTCATTGACTGGAATGTACGGTACATGCACATGCGTTTCAGAACCGCTCTTTACATATTGCAGGGTATTGCTTATAAAGATTATTCCGCAAATTGCAGGATCAACCAGACATATGACGACTCCGCATGGATAGATATATATCTGGACGACTTGACCGAAGAGACGTTGAATTCTATTGTCGCAAAAGCAAGGGCCATTGTAGGGTCTTCAGCCGAGATAAGCACAAGATTCGTCACAAAGGCAGAATTCCAGTCATCCAGCGATTTGATGTCCTTGACTAAAGGGAAGGTGCCCGATTTCGAGAGGATTAAACTTGTGAAAATTCTTGATTACCCGGAATTTCCGGATATGGGAACCCAAGTCAGGAAAACATCTGAAGTTGGTACTATCAATATAAAAACAACACTAGTCAAGGGAAAAATCAACAACAGACTTAATATCACACTCTCCTGAAGGTGAAATTGACTGGAACATGAAACTGAGCGGGTAAAGACCCAGAGGACTTCACTATCTGTGCGGACATCTGCGTTTCTCTTCATCATTGCAGCCATATCTGCCATTGGGTTCGCTCTTTATGGGGCTTATAACCTTGGCCCTGCGTATAAGTACATTCACAATTACACACCAGCTTACCTTTACCCTATAGTCAACCAGTTCACGGTGTACCTGGCGTGGATATCTGTCCTGGCAGGAATAGCTTACTTAACATATACTGTAATTTACGGGAAAAAGTCGTTGATCAGAGGAAAAGGTGAAGAAAGGAGTGCCAGCCTGTCTTACACTTCCTATCTGGCTGCGTTTGCCCTGCTCGATCTCTTCCTTTCCGAGATAGAAGCACTTTCTGGGGTTGCGCCGTCAAGCCTGGGTATGCCTGACGATTCCGCAATCGTTGTATATGGGTTCTCTTCCTTGCTTTTCTCAATTGTAATGCAATTGGTCACTGTTTACCCGGTGGCTTATGTATTCCGGCATCTGGAAGCCGGAGGCATCATTCAGAGTAATCAGCAGAGAAAGAAATGGAGGAACCTCGAGATAGTACTTATCGCTGCAGCGTTAGATCTTGTCATAGGTTACTTCATTCCCTTCGTTGGCCAGGACTCTATTTCTATGCTTTTATCTGTCATGGTGCTCAATTATATCTGCTTAAAAGCTGGTTTCACGCGATCTCTCTTAGCTTATTTTATATCAACTATGTTCAGCGTTGTTTCATTCATTGTTCTAAGCAACCTACTTCTCTCTGTTCTCCTGACAGTTTTTCTACTCTTATGGGCTTTTGTCGGATTTGCGTGGATAACATCAATAATGATGGGTACAACGTTCAAGACCAGACCGCAGGAACGCAGTGAAGATCTGGCGAAGAGATACATAGAGGGAACAGATTATTCTAAGCTCTGGGTCAGGGGGACTTGTCCAAACTGTGGTGATTCAAAGTTCCATCTTCAACCAGATGGCTCGCTGAAATGTGAAAGGTGCAATGAAATAGTGGAGAAAGATGCCGAAGGCAAATTCAATATAATAATCCAGAACAAGAAGATAATTTAAATGAGCCAGGGGGCAGAGTTAATGCAGTCCACGAAGAATGACTTTTAAAACCCCAATAATATCTGACAATTAAACACGTAAGGTATTACTTAATAAACGTTGTAAGATATCTGAGTCGATGAAGTCTGATATAGCGTTTGTCCACGCTCCAAGCATCTACGACTTCAGGCGCAGGCCTTTGAAAGAAGGACCGATTGGAGATGTTGTGCCATCAACTCCCCTCTTTGAAATGTATCCCGTTGGATTTGTCAGTATGCTGAATCATGCCCTTGAGGAAGGATTTTCCGGAAGAATATGTAATCTAGCGGTGCTAATGCTGTCCGATGACACATTTGATGTCGAACGCTATTTGAAAGGAGTCGACGCAGATATCTTCGGAATAGATCTGCACTGGCTCCCCCATGTTCATGGTGCATTCAATGTCGCAAAGATCATCAAGAGGCTGCACCCAGACAAAAAGGTGGTTTTTGGCGGGTTCTCTTCCAGTTATTTCGCTGAAGAAATCCTCGCGGCAAATGAAGCTGTAGATTACATTCTAGCAGGAGATCTTCTGGAGAAGCAGATGAATTTACTAATAAATGCCGTGCAGAAAGAAAGCAACCTTGAAAACGTCCCAAATCTCGTGTATAAAAAAGATGGCAGGATTTTGAAGAACCCGCCATTGAAGGACCCGGATCCTACAGCTACGGAATTCATCAACTATCAGGTATTAGTGAAGAATGCTGTCAGATATCATGATATAAAGGGACATCTCCCTTTCTATTCATGGATTACAAACCCGACTGGAATGACACTCGTACAGCATGGATGCCAGTTGAACTGCGGTTTTTGCGGCGGTTCCAACTTCGCATACAAGAATCACTATTTTCACATTTCACCATTGAGAAGGGACCCATCAAGGGTTGCAGAAGAAATCGAAGTTGTGCAAGACACAATTAACTCACCAGTTTTCATAGCTGGTGATCTCAACCTGATGGGAGAAAAGTTTTATGCTGAACTTTTTAAAGAGATCAAGGAAAGAGGCTTAGACCTCCCCCTCCTGACAGAATATTTTGCCCCTCCTGGTGAGGAGTATTTCAGCATGTTTTCAAAATTTGTTCCACAGTTCATGTGTGAAATTTCACCGGACTCATCAAACCAGAGGATTAGGTCAGAGACCGGCAGATATTATTCCAACGAGGATCTCGAAAAATCAATTGATATAGCAAGGAAATACGGATCAAGAAAATTCGACGTATATTTCTCGATTGGCCTTCCCATGCAGAGAAAAAGTGACGTTCTTGATGATGCAGACTACCTTGAAAGGCTCATATCCAGTCATGGCTCGGACAACATGCCCATTTTCGGGTTTATAAGCCCGCTTGCTCCTTTTCTCGACCCTGGCTCACTTTTCTACGAAATGCCAGACAGATATGGCTTTAAAATCACTGCTAAATCTATACTGGACTATTACAATCTCCTGGACAAAGGTAACTCCTGGGAAGATTTTCTGAATTATGAAACAAAGTGGATGACAAAGCGTGAAATGATCGAGGCCACTTACGAATCAGGAATCAGGATGGTTGAGGTTGGCAGCAAGGTTGGATACATTCAGCGTACTGACAAGGAGCGTATAATTGATAACATCATGAGTTATATGAATGGAGGTGAATATACACCACATGAGGACAAGAGCAAACACCTCACTTACATGGTCAAGGAACTGGACTGGTCACGCAGGCACGGCGTTACAGCAGTTTCAATTGCAGTGTTCATGTATTCTCTTTACGAACGCATGAGGCGCACCGTTGTTGCGCAATAAAAAGCGAACATTTATGGGTATTGACTTTTATCTCTACAGGGTATAATACCAACAGAGGGGATTTCATGACACAAGATAATAAAACAATGCAGCATCTGAAACGGATACTCGTTGCTACAGACTTTTCAGAAGAATCAGAGAAGGCAGTTGACTTTGCTGCTGAATTAGTTTCCAGGGATAATGAATCCACACTCTATATCGTGCATGCTGTCAAACAATCAGTTGTTCCTATGAGTGACGATTTTGGAGCTGCAGAATACATTATCGACGACAATGAACAGCTCTTGAAAGAAGGCAAGGTCAAAACTAAAAACCTTGCTGCTTCTTTAAAGAAAAAGGGAATAAAGAACGTTCAGACAGTTGTTTCGATGGGTGATCCAGAAAGTGTGATTCTTAATGCAGCTGAAGAATTCAAGGTGGGTCTTATCGTAATGGGCACGCGAAAGCATGGCTTCAAAAAGGGCATATTTCTGGGTTCTGTCTCTGAACGTGTATCGGCAAATTCACCGGTCTCCGTGCTTGTAGTCAGATAATTGGCTGACGCACTTTGATATGCTAAGAAGAATTGAAAGTGCCAAAGAGAGAAGTGATCCTGTTATCAGAGCAATGATCTACTCCAGTTTCTTTAATCCTATTTTCCCGTTTTCTTCATAGAAGCCTACAATATCTCCTTCTGAAACATCAAGTAATTTAACTATCTTTTTTGGTAAAGTAATCCGGATGGAAGTTCCTCTAACCGTCACATGGGCCACTTCCAGCAGTTGCTTCTTGTCCATGTCACGGGATACATTCACTTATTATAGTTATTGCACTTATTCCATTTTGTCTTCTATTATAACATGGAAATGTGAGGTGTGAGCAGTCGGTTTTTATATCTGTTTGACCTTAGGGTCTGAGATACTCATGGTAACTAAGCCGGCGAGAATGTATTCTAAAATCAGCGGACCTGCCTATACCAGAAGGGAGTTCATGGGTGGTGTCCCATATCCTAAGATAACTACTTTCACACAGGGTAATCAGAAGAAGGATTTTGCAGTGGAGATGAGATTGATAGCAAAGGAGTCCTGCCAGATCAGGCATTCTGCGCTGGAAGCTGCAAGGGTATCCGTAAACAGAAAGCTTCTTGAGTCAGTAGGAGTGGATAACTATTTCCTGAAAATCATCCCTTATCCGCATCATGTTATAAGAGAGCACAAGATGGCTACAGGCGCTGGTGCTGACCGTATTTCAAGTGGAATGAGCATGTCCTTCGGGAGACCGGTAGGCACTGCTGCAAGGGTCCACAGGGACGATGTCTTGCTTGTTGCAAGGGTAAACTTGGATGCAGCTGCCCGCTTGAAGGATGCCATTCACAAAGCATCATTCAAACTGCCAACCCCCTGCAAGGTCGAAATTGTTAAGGGAAGAGAGGCAATGAGCAAAATAGGATTATAAAAATATTTCCTGATTATTTTTTCTGTACACTGCTGCCAAGAAAATCCTGTATTATTTTTGCTGCCAGCATAGCCGTATTTCCGTTATCATACAGAGGAGTCATCTCCACTATATCGAATCCTACGATTCTCTTTGCAAGTCTGCTCAACAGCAGCCTAAGATCCCTTGCCGATATCCCGTAAGGTTCAGGAGTACCTACTCCAGGTGCTTCGGCTGGGTCAATGCCATCCATATCGATCGAGAAATATATCTTGCCTTTGGCCTTTGCATCGATTTCGTCCGCAACTTTCTTAATACCGGCAGCATCGACCTCCCTTGATGAATAGAATTTAACCTTGCTATAATCGGGGTCCTCATACTCCTCCCTTGAAGTGGATCTTGTACCAACTGAAAAGATCCTTCCAGGGCCCAGTATCTCAAGGGAACGGTGAGTCACACAAGCATGATTGTGCTCATTGCCGAAGTAAGTTCTTCGGAAATCTGAGTGGGCGTCTATTATGACCATGCTGCATTCCTTGAAATTTCTAACGGCTCCCGTTGTAATCGAATGTTCCCCTCCAAGCATTATTGGAATCTTGCCATCCGCTTTCAAGAGGGATACGACAGATTCAACTGTATCTACAACTAATCTTGCGTCTTCTTCTTCAGTCAGGTCGCCCAGGTCGGCTATCTTAAGATCCGGGAAAGCAATTCCATACCAAGGATCAAATGCTTCAAGGTTCCTGTAAGCATACCTTATTGCAGCCGGAGCGAGGCGGGAACCTCTCCTGTATGATGAGGTACTATCAAAAGGAACTCCGAAAACGACATACTTTGCGTCCTTGTAAGAAGAAACTGCGTCAGGAAGACCGGGCTGCTGGAAGAAATGTTTCAATTCTGAAATACTATCTTCCTCTTTCCCATAGTATCCCAGTAAGGGATCTCCGTTCCAGGTTTAACTCTGTCAATAATTTCGTCGTCAAGGGGAATGATAAAAGTTTCAAAAGTCTCGCTGTCCATCAACTGTGCTTCTTTGTTGGTTATAGAAAGGACCTGAGCGGTCTTCTTTTCAATGATCGGAACCTTGATCTTGTGTTTTACTGGAAAAACAACACTCCTCTTCTGGTTGTCGAAAGCGCCAATTGCCACAATCCGGGCCTTGGCCTCACCATGCTTACCAGGTTTAGACATGGTAATCTCCATAATCTTGCATGGTTCTTCATCTATCAGCATGTATCGCCCGACTTTTAATTCCCTAACTTCTGCTTCCTGCCAGCCCATTATATATCTCGTTTCGGATTGATATGTTAATAATTAATTTTTGTTATGAGTAAGGCAACCTTTAAATGATTCTAAAAAACGTGAGGATCACAATATAAATCTAATACACTTAGGATTCTTGATTTGCTGTAAAGTACCGTCCAGTCATGAGACAAATTCAACGTTATAATCCTTAAATGTCAATAAGCAATGTCTCTCAAGGCAAATGAAGAATCTTTACCTTACGATAGGCATAATTCTCCTTCTAGTTTCACTTTATGCATTTTTGAGAGACAGTCTCTTACTCGGAGTTATTGTTGTTGCAATAGCGGCATTTTTTATCTACCCGGATGCCCGCGCAATGATTGCCGGCAAATCGATTTCAGCATTGACTTATAATAGCATTATTGATCAGGGTCTTCGGAAGATCGACGGTGGCAATACAATCATAAGGAAGGAGACCTTCATCGAATCTATGGAAAAAATACGTGACCTTCTTTCTGAGCAGCAGTTTGTCCCTATAATTGGTTACGATTCCGTATACCTTCAGTATAATAACGAATCAGCTGCGGGCCGTGCACTTAAGCAAGTAATAGAAAAAGGGTTGAAGGGGGATGTTATTCAGGACAAATCAACATGGAGTGTAAGGATATTACTGTAAAACTTTCGACATGCTGAGGCAATTTTTCAAATTTATATACGGTGTTATAATGCCCACAGACCTTGTTAATCGGCAAGGATAGGGCACGTGGCCTAGCCTGGATAGGGCAATAGCCTCCTAAGCTATAGATCAGGGGTCCAAATCCCCTCGTGCCCGCTTTTATAAGTAATACTGGATTGTATAAAAATCTGGAAATATCCGCGACATACTTTCGTTTTAGATCCTTCTCCTACATGATATAGGAAGGATGCCAGCCATCCTCACGAAATGGTTATCGTTGAGACAGAAGGCAAGCACGAAATATCCGTTTGACTAAATTCACATGTAAACGTATGGCTAAATATATCTGTTTTTTCTAAGGCCAATAACCATTAAATAAGTTGAACCCATAACCACCAGAATGAGTACTGGTGAAAGACTAACTATACAGTTTTTCATAATTGGTGTTATAGCTGCAATTGTGTCAGGGGAACTTCTTTTCATCTGGATGCAAACGTTTTATGGTGGAAACCCGGGACTACAGGCGGCATATATCAATGCTCCAACTATCGGCACAGGCATTGGTGCTGGCTTATTCAGTATTCTTCTCTTGGCGTATCCTGTGATTAAGAAGAAGGACAAATCATACGAATGGGATGATTTTAGATGAATGACAGAACGAGAAAGGAGATGATCTGGATGGCGGGTGTTCTGGCAATCCTTATTGGGGCCGCCATTGGAAATTTTATCTATATTTCTATGCATAATCAAAACTTGGCACAAAACGTCAATGCGAATCCAAGTTACCCAAGTAACGCGACGATTGTGAAGGTAGATGCTACCCAGTGGTCTTGGACATTCGTTTACAGTAATGGGACAGAAACAGTCAATGTGCTTAACGTTACTGTTAATAAGCCTGTGGTATTGGTCGTGACATCTTTGAAAGGGGCGCAATCCTTTGCCGTTATACATGACTTATCCATTCCAAAGCTCGATGTGCAAGTATACGCTATACCTGGCCAGAACAATTCTTTGAGCTTCACCCCGACTGTAGTTGGTTCATATTATTTTGAATGTGTTGAATATTGTGGCCTCGATCATTATGAGATGCGAGGAATTATGAACGTGGTGGCCTGATGTTCTCATTTGCAAGTTTATTTAGCCTTTCATCCCTGGGTCTGACTGGTACAAGCCTGAGCCTGCTTTACATATCCATAATATTAGGCATAATAGCTATAGTTCTTTTTTATTTTTACTTCAGGATAATTCCAGCCAAGGAATACCTGCACGAGCAGGCAGAAGCTGCAGGATATGACAGACCAAACGAGTATGTCAGGGAAAAACTTGCAGATAAGCCAAGGGAATTGAGCTGGAGGATATTTCTATATGATGACTCCAAAAGCATTGGCCTGAGATATCTTTTCACAAGCATACTCTTCCTCTTCATTGCTGGTTCATTCGGTGTCTTGATGAGGGTAAGCCTAACAGAACCGAGCCCAACCATCATAGGGCCTGCCCAGTACAACGTGTTGATGACAGAGCATGCAACACTCATGATATACATGTTTGCCCTTGGTGCCGCTCTGGGTCTTGGTTTTTACCTTCTTCCGTCCCATCTGAAGCTGAAAAAAGATACTATGGGAGTATACACGTCTATGGCTTACTGGATATGGCTCGCAGGTGGAATTTTTATTCTCATATCCCGGGCAGCATTGAGATGGTACTTCTACCCGCCTCTTTCACTGGAGCTGACGCAATCTGGAGGTGGCGAATTCGCCTGGCTTGCTGTTCTTGGATTGGAACTAGTATTCATAGGGCTGATGATTGCATCTGTTGCTATAATTAAGATAATAGCTTTTGACCGATCTCCGGACATAAAGCTAAACCAGATGTCACTTTTCACATGGTCCATTCTTTTCACGGTGATAATGGGAATCTCTTCCGCTCCACCACTTATGGTTGGTCTGGGAATGATGTTCTATGACTATTTTAATCCAATTTTCTTTATAACAGGTACAAACACGCTTCTCTTTACGATACTCTTCTGGTTCTGGGGCCATCCTATTGTTTACATGGCAATAATACCCTATTTCGGTTTAATCTACGAGATACTTCCAAGATTCACAGGCAATAAGGTATACAGTTATAATTCAGGTGTGTGGGGTCTTGGTCTACTCCTTATTCTCAGCGAACTTGTCTGGGGGCACCACCTCTTAAATTCTGGTCTTGGCATTGAGTGGATTACTTTCTTCACTACGATGTCTTTCCTTGTTGTAATACCTTCTGCTATTACTGTTTTCAATTTCATAGGCACATTGTGGACTGCTAAATCCATCAGGATGACAGTTCCCATGCTTTTTGTTATTAACGGAATAATTGACTTTATAATTGGGGGCATAACAGGCGTAATGCAATCATTCGCTCCCTTCAATGAGCAGGTTCATGGGACATACTGGGTTACCGGTCACTTCCACTTTATATTCATTGGTATAACCATGGGGATCTCATTTGCTGCCTTCTATATGCTCTTTCCAACCTTCACTGGTGGCAGAAAGTATAACGTTTCACTTGCAAGATGGCACTTTGCCCTCACTGCCTTCGGTTCATACCTGATGGCGTTCGCGTGGTCGGTTGGCGGATTCCTTGGAATGCCTAGGGCAGTGGCAGGGTATTTCGGCTTCTTTCAGGGCTATCAGGACGCATCGATCATCGGCGGAGTTATCATAGGAATTGGGCAGCTTGTATTCCTTTATAATATCGCCGTGAGCTGGTTGAAGGCGCCTTCAACTTCATCAGATAATGCATTCGAGGAAGATAATACGGGCTTGGGAAGGGCTCCGTCCCTATCGGGAGGCAAGTGATCATGGAGGGAAATAAGGGCGGAGTTGTATTTGTCGTAATCGTGCTGATCATGGTTGCGATAGGATTTTCGCTAATGCTGAACCCACCAACTGTCAAGTCATTTTCACTTCCTGCAGTCCCCTCTAAGGGGGTCAAGCATTATGAAAACATCACTATTTATGCTGACGCACTTGGCTGGGATTACGGTCATGGAACCCTGAACCCAACAATATACTTAGCCAACAACACCATCGTAAATTTCACTGTCATTGAGGAGGATGGTCAACCACATACATTGACAATTAACCCTGGTTCAGCCGAATCCTCTTATCAGGACACGCTACTTTCAACTTCCCAGATAACGACTATCCCGGGACATGTATCCACTACCCAGGCTTATTTCGATACAATTGGCGTCTTCACATACTGGTGCACGGTGCACCCGGAGACAATGGTTGCTCTGATCTATGTAAATGCAACTGTTAATACAACAGTGCCATCTGCTCATTATGCAAATTACTCAAACCAGACACTTGACCTGCTGAAGAACAACCTTACTGCCAACGGCGTCCTTTATCCGACAATTGAACTGCCAACAAGTACATTACTGAATCTGACCATAAGAGACGCCAGTTCAAGCAATTACACGCTCAAGATATCCTCTGGATCCAAGGTGGAAACATCCAACTTTACAATTGTGATTAACGAGACTAACAAGAGCTCAACTGCCTCCATCCCCTTCAATCAGACAGGCCAGTATGTTTACTGGAATTCTAATAATACGAGCCGCTTTGGCATAATATATATTTACTCTGCTCTGGCGAACATTTCTCTATACGCAGATGTGAACGGATGGAATTTCAGCAAGTCCGGCGGGGTTAACCCAACTCTAACTATCGCCAGTGGTACTTTAGTAAACTTTACCCTGATAAATGAAGATGATCTTACGCATGTGCTGGAAATTAACTCTGGAAACAAGGAGAATTCGAACACTTCGGTAGCAGTCGCATCAGTTAATTCAACTACCAATATTTCACAGGGCTACTACCTCTTCATGTCAACCGGCAATTATACCTATTGGGACCTTTATCATCCGTCCACTGCCGTGGGAATTATAGAGGTAACTAATTCCTCATCTTCCTCTTCGTTTGTATCATATTTACCTGGCTCAGAATCAGACCCAGGTAACTATATTTCCCTGCTTGGCATGCAAACCAGAGACGAACCTTATCCATGAAACTTTCAGAATTTATTCAGGTCTCCAAGGGCGGAATAACATTTCTAGTTGTTCTGGTTGCGGTCACGGGGTTCTTATCTAATCCATTGGCAATTTCCCGCATTCTATATATTGTTCCACTTGCAGTTGCCGGCACCCTCGCATCCTTCTCCGCCAGCATAATGAATAATCTCTACGACATGGATATAGATGGCAAAATGCACCGCACCAGCTACCGTCAGAATATTGTTAATGCAGGGAACAAGAAGGCACTAACCGGAATAGCACTCGCATTCCTTATTGTATCAATGCTTCTCTCTTATTTCCTGATAAATTACCTCACATCGATATTCATCTTCCTCGGATTCCTCAGTTATTTCGTTCTTTATACCGTCATACTTAAGAGAAGAACAACATGGAACATTGTGATCGGTGGTATTGCAGGCAGTTTCCCTGCGCTCGCCGGCTGGGCAGCAGTTAGCGGAAACATTTCTATTACAGCACTCTTTATTGCTACCCTGGTTTTCATGTGGACTCCTACACACTTCTGGTCTCTTGCGTCTTACAGGAGCGAAGATTACAAAAGTGCCGACATACCTATGTTGCCTTCGGTTGTCGGAATTGAAACAGGATATACGTGGATCATGGTTAATACTGTAATCCTGATAGTTTTCTCGCTTCTCCCATTATTTTTTATCATATTTAACATGAGCGTGATTTTCCATGTGGGAATTGTTTACTACATATTGGCGGTAATCTCCGATGCATATCTTGCATATCGCATGCTTGTGATACATAGAACGCATTATGCTCCAGCGCAATTCAAAAGTGCCTTCATATTCTCTAATTTCTATCTTCTCATACTCCTGATTTCTATATGGTTTGTAGTCTTATGAACAGCTTCCCAAGACGGGATATCGTGTATCTTGTGACCTTCCCCATACTTGTAATGACATTTATATTATTTACAAACTATTTCAGCATCTTTATCCGCAGTGATACGGGTTTTGCATTTGTCGGCCTAGAGGCAACATTGATACTTGCTCCTGCCTTGATATTTATACCCTCGCCCAGGTATTCCAGAATAACCGGGAACGGGGTATTTTTATTATATGCCATCCTTGGATTGATTCTGTTTGGCACTGACCTGTTTGTGCCATGGATAGCGATTGTGGTGCTGATGCTAATCGCTCATATACGTAGATCTGGAAGCGATTCCTGGAAGCTTCTTGCCGGTTCATCGCTTGTCTTCTTTTTTATGATAATTGTATCAAGCCTGGTTCGCCTTGACCCTGGAATACCTTCACATATTCTCTTCTTTTCGATATATAGCGATGAGCAGCCATCAGGCGTTCCGCTCCTGTTTTATGACGGAATAGTAATACAGTCTCCGGCCCTTGTTTTTACAATCAGCCTGCCGACAATGCTCATATATCCGATTATATCAGCTGCAATAGCTGAAAACTATCTATGGATCCTGAGAACTTATTCTACCAGGGGTGGAAGGTTCACTTCTGCATTCGCAGGTGCCGGGGCTGTACTGGGCTGTCAGTGCGAAAGCATTACAGCAGTTATGCCGAGCCTCGCTGCTCTTCTTATTTCAGTGATTGTAATACCGCTTTTCATCGAATCCCTTGTCCTTGTACTGCTTACAACGCTGACACTGTTCTTGCTAATCAACCACAGGAAAGGGTTTATAAGGATACATGACCCCGCCAATAAACGAGGATCTTTTTTCTATCCAGCTAGTTACGTCTTCATACTCGCGGTTCCTTTCATCGAAATATTTGGTTTAATGGCGAACCTTATCCACAATGAGGCCTTCTTCTTTGGTATAAACTTCCTCATGTTCGTAGAAGGAGCACTGGCTTCGGGGCTTCTGATAAGCACCTTTTGGAATGGGAGGAGAATCCGGTACCCCATTTTGTGGGTAGTTATTTCGACCCTTCTCTTCCTCATATGGTATGGACCAGGTCTTGTAACGCTTGCCACGCGAACTCCAGGCTATTTTGCGCTTATGAATGTTAGCAGCATAGGCTCTGGTGTTATGATTGCTTTTCCCTTTATATCTTATAAGAGCAAAGAAAGGATCGTCCTCCTAGAATATATTACCATGATGTTCTCCATGTCTGGTATTGTACTGCTATATGCAACCTCATTCAACATACTTGTTTGGAATGCTTTCACACTGGCTTCGCAATTTTATTTTTCTATCATCCTGATAATAGTAACACTACCGATAATGTGGTATATCACAAACCTATCTCTTATTGCAAATGCGAACTGGGAAAAGGACACTCATCTTATTCTTACTCACTGAGGCAGTTGTTTATCTCCTTTTTTACCTCTTCCTGGCGTTCCTGCTTCAACCATCGCTGAGCGCTACACTGTATTACCTTTATCTGTTCATTGTTCCGCTGCTGCTTGTTGCCACGATAGCAAGTGATCATGGCCTGTTAAGAGATGCGGTTAGAAGCGTCGAGAACAAGGACTGGGCCCTGCTGGTTACTGCAATCTTTGTCTGGGCCTATATTTTTGCACTGAACAAATTCTCACCATTTGACATTTTTTATGGAATTGCCATCATAGACGAAATAAACTTTCGTTTCCTTGTCTTTGGAATTCTTTCCAGATACGTCAGGAGGGAATATGCTGTCATTATACAGGCTGTAATGTTCATGCTTCTATATTTGAACTACCTGCTTATTGAGCCAGCAGCATATCCTGGCCTTTATGCACCACTATATGTGGTAGACATGTTCAGCATGGGCATTCTCTATGGTGTTCTGGCCTACCTGAGGAGGTCAATTTACCTGGATCTGATCCTACACCTTTCGTTATTTGACATGGTATATTTTTCGCCGCCGATACCAGGCTGGATTCCTTATCTGATGCTACCGACATGAGTTGCCAGAGATCGATAAAATTCCGGTAATGGCTCCGGACGGCCTTTTCCATCAACGTGAACCATTGTTATTCTCGCTTTTGCCGCTAATTTATTGCCCTTCCTTACTAAGGATTCAAAAACAAGGCTTGTTCTGCCAATGGATGATATCCATGTTTCGCACGTTAGAGGGTCACCGAGTTTTACTTCACTGATATAATCAACCTCTGCCCTTGCCACAACAATGCTCAAATTTTCAATACTTTCCATTGAAATATGTTTTCTCAGGAAATTAATTCTTCCAAGCTCAAAATATGAGAGAAAAACTGCATTATTCACATGTCCATAGGAATCAATATCGGCATATCTAACCTGAATTTCCAGCCTGTCAACAAGATCATCTTGCATCAAGGACGTCCTCCAGAACCCTTATCAGCCTTTCAGGGTGGCTGAGCAGTGTCTTCATTGCGTCGGACTTCAAATAATGAATGCGCGAACCTGCAATGCGGTCATGGTATTTCATCGCCTGCATCCTTGTACTGGATAGATCCGGCTCATCGGTAAATATTATTACGCTGGCTTCCACCGAGCTCAGCAATGGCTTGAGATCCTCCTTCCACACCGGATTGATAGCTATTATGGCACCAGAATGACGCGATTTCACAGAGGCTACTAGGGCAGCGGAAACCGAAGGACCGGATGTCAGAATAATGCAGTCTGGATATAGATCGGGGATTTTCTCAAGTTCTTTAGCGTGCACTTTTCCCTCTTCCAAGTATGTAACATTGAAACCCGAAGAAGCCATCCTCTGTGAAAAATGCTGGACAGTGCTTTCATCCAGCCTGATATGCAATGCAACAAAGAACATCCTCATGTTACGCTCTTATTATAATGGGCAAATAATATTTGCCCTGCTTGAATTGTCTCTTTTATGAAGATTCGGGAAGAGCTTGCTTTACGTTTATCTTAATATCGGTCATTGCCTTTGGGTGCTCGTAGCCTCAGCAACTGGTGCCATACATGAAATACAAGGAATCTTCCCTAGACATTTACGCCTTTGTAAACTGTTATCAGTATGAAATTTCAGGTTCCTTCATCAAGAAGATACACCAGGTTTCACAGGACGAATTTCTCTTTCAGATATACCGTAGTGATGTCAAAAAAAGATCTCTTTTCTTATCCCTGTCAAAGGGCATCGCCTTTCATGATGCAGAAACACCGGAAACTCCATCAAACATGGCAATGACGCTTCGAAGCATGCTTGAGGACCGGAAAATACTGTCGATTCACCAGATAAATTTTGACAGGATAGTAAGTATTGAATTATCCGGTGGTTTAAGGATAATACTTGAAGTATTCAGAGAAGGCAACCTTATCGTTCTGCAGGATGATGTAATAAAATTTGCATACAACCAGCGTGAATGGAAGAACAGGACGATAGCAAGAGGATCTCCCTATAGCCCGCCGGAGTCCAATGATCCCACAAACCTCGGGCCAGAAGGCTATTCCCAGATACTGAGGAATAGCAAGGCAAATATTGTGCAGACACTTGCGACAAGATTCAACTTGGGAGGTGAAATGGCAGAGGAAGTTGTGTTCAGGCTGGGTCTGGAGAAGAACACTCCAGCCGCAGAATTCACCGAGGTGGATGAATTATGGAAAACCATAATTAACACACTTGATGAATCAAAAATCAACAGGGGATACTTGTACTCAAACGATTACATTATCTCACCCATCTTATTGACCCATCTACAGAAGGAACCGGACCGTGTATTTGAGACATTCAGTGATGGACTCGACAATTATCTTCAAAACTTTCCAGAAATGGACCTTAAAGAATCTCCCATGCAGAAGAGGATCAGATCTATAGAGAAGAGTATCGAGGAATTCAAGTCCAACTCCGAGAAATTTAGGAAGCAAGGTGAATTCATATTCTCTAACCTGAAGGTCGTCGAGACAGTTATCGAGATGATAAGGAATCAGGAGAATAGCATAACCAAGGACACTAAACTGTTTCCGGGCTGTACAATCGTTGCCTTTGATCCAGCAAAGAAACGCTGCCAGGTTGATCTCTATGGTAGCATTATCGATCTGCAATATAACAAAAAGCCCACGGAAAATGGAAACTTTGCATTCCAGGAATCCAAAGATTTTCATGCAAAAATAGATGGCGCAGAGAAAGCGATTGAGGAAGCAAAGAGGCAGATAGTTCCGGTCCAGAAGGCACAGAGAAAAAAGGTCAGGAAGACATTCTGGTTTGAGACCTACAGATGGTTCTTCACTTCAGAAGGTAACCTCGTTCTCGCCGGGAAGGACAGAAAATCCAATGAAAAAGTAGTAAAAAAGCACATGAAGCAGTTCGATCTCTACGTTCATGCAGATCTCTATGGCGCTCCCAGCACAGTAGTCAAGGGGACCGACACGAGCAGGCCACCAGAGAAAAGCGTAAGGGAAGCCTGCCAGTTTGCCGTATGTTTTTCAAGGGCATGGCCGGCAGGTCAGCTATCAGGCTCCGCTTACTGGGTATATCCGGAACAGGTTTCAAAGACGGCTGAATCAGGTGAGTACGTATCATCAGGATCTTGGGTGATAAGAGGAAAAAGAAATTACCTTTTTGACCTGCCGATGCACCTTTATATTGGTAAAATAAGCTTTTCAGGCGAGACTCTCCCAATGGTATCACCAGTGCCTTTTGAATCACAGGGAAAATTAATCGAAATAATCCCAGGTAAGTCAAAACGGGACGAGATTGCTCGAAAGATCAGGGAAGCCTTGGAGACGGGCCTTGAAGAGATTGAAAGGATTCTTCCTCCCGGCACTTCCGAAATCGTCTAGAACTGGGAAAGTAATTTTTTAAGCTTCTCTATTGTTGTTACGTCCCTGGGCTCAACTTTTCTTTCAAGTGCAGCGTAGTATGAAAAATAATCTCCGTAATGCACTAGATGCATAATCTGCGCGATCCTTGAATTTCCCTCCACAGGAATCTGCTTTGCATCGACTCCCGCCAGATCTATGGTGAACTTGATTCTTTCCCTTACCTTTCCGGAAGAGCCCGAGAAGTAGTAGAACGCAAGGTTTTCTTTTCCATAACTGTTCTCAAGGGCCATTATCTGGTTATGGTCGAGTTCAGGAAAAGAGGAACTGAACGCAAGCAGTTTTGAATTTTCATTAAATTGTGTCTGCCATCTGTAAGCAACAGATTCAAAAGGCTTGAAACCCATGATCACTGGAAGCTTCCTGGCCCGCACAAGGCTAATTGCCTCCTCTCTGATCCTGTCATTGGAAAAATCTATATTTTCAACTACCTTTGAGGCTTCCTTCAGGTCTTTGGACGCATCCGGAAGTAGTGACAAGATAAGAGGAACTATCATAAACCCTAGAGCGGACCTCGGCTGAAGTCCGGAAGGGATTAAAAGTGAATTACGGCATATCTTTGCAATTGTCCCGCCAGAAGTAATCGCTGCTGTCTGAGCTCCTTTCCTCTCGGCTTCCCTGTAAGCTGAAATTGTCTCTTCGGTATTTCCGGAATAGCTGATTGCAATGAAAAGAGTATTAGAATCTACATAGGAAGGAATGGAGTAATCCGAAATAATCTCGATCGGAGACTTATCATAAATCTCAGAAAATATAGAACCTGCTATGCCCGATCCACCCATACCTGCTATTACGATATTCTTAAAATCGGTGTGATCGAATTTCCCCTGGAACAAAAGTTGATCCTTCAGACTCTTGAGTTCGTCAAGCATATAATTTACCTACGGCGTCCAGAGAAGATAGCCACCTACAACCATATAGCCGAATATTGCCGTAACTATGGCAGAAAATACAAGCAACAATACTATTTTTGTCTCTCCTTCCATGCAGATGGAGAGATAACCAAATTATTTAAGATTCTCTTATCAGTGCCTGAGACTTGCAGCCAGCATTCCGAAGTAATGTTCAACATAATAGTAATTGACCTTCATTTTAAGGTTTGATGCATCAAGGAAACCAGCCAACGCAACCATATTCCAGAAACTGTCTGGCTTTGCCTTGCCTATGAAGTCCTGGTCAAAACTTCTTATTTTGTTGAAATCGCACTTATTTATGGCGGAAATAATCTCAGAGTCATAAACGGACGACTTGTCAGAAAAGCCGTAAGGACCATCTTGGGAATGAGTGTGGGCCTGATCTGCGCTGAATATGATACTCACACGAATGTCAGCTTCTCTTGCCCATTCGAAAAGGATCTTCCCAAAAGTAAACATGCCTTCAACACGTTTTGGTCTTGGCTGTCCCATCAGGACTATCTTCTTCTGACCGAAGAAGGATAGAGGAATAATGCTGCCAAAATCAAGGGGGAAATCTGACAACTGACCAGCTGAAGTTACGAATCCGACCAGATCTGCAAGACCTCCAGCCATAGTTTTAAGCTTCCTCGTGAGGGTCCGGTCAATGGTACATTTCATGGTTAACTTAGCTGTCTTTATTTCATACGTGCCACTTGCACTCTCGGTGTCAATAATGGCAACCCTTACAGGAAGGATTAAGGAATGCGGTGAAATGATAGCAATAGTCTCAGACGAATCACCAGCGGCCATTTCTGAAATGGCCTTATACATAATTGTGCTATCTTCATTTGGACGGTCAAGGATTTCATCGCCATGTGGGATCACGTACAATCTTTCGAGAACCATTTGTTACTGTTATGAATAAAGTATATGAAAAATTAATGCTTTTAACTGCATGTAGTCCTTTATCTGGCAGTAGAATAAAATATAAAATTGACTAGAACGAGGTAAAAACCTTTAATTTGCAAATGATTTAAAGATCCACGTAATGATCAAACTTCTGTTATGTATTCATATGTTAAGTTTTATTGCCAGGCGGCCAGGGATACAAATTATTGTGGGCTAACAAAGCAGAATGCTTGCATGTAAGGACAGTATTTTAATACATTAGCAAGAATTCTCGGGTTGAAATAATATGGCAGGATTTATAGATGATTTGGCATTGGAGTATTTCCTGGTGACATTGGTTAGCGTCTTGACGCTATATACAATAGCCTATGTTTACCTTGAATACAGAAAGAATGGAACTAAAAACCTCAGAATTGCGATGGCACCAGCCGGTTTCCCGCTTCTCATTCTGGGTAGCGTAATATTAATGATCGGCTTGTTCCAGGAATTTGTCTGGCCCCTTCCGGGAAGCTATAACATATTCTACGGAGACCCGTTCCTGCTGCTTGGCATGGTAACACTCCTGTATGCGATATCTGTCCTGAGAGATTACAAGCTCCAGTTCCCTGGAATATTTGCCCTAACGATTGGGCTTCTCGCTATAGTGTATGGATACAATGGGTATATAAACACCCTCCCAAACTCAGCTGAAGCGTTTAATACCTTCATTCTGTTCATTGGATACGGAGTATTTGGTTTCCTGGTTTATCCGGTGAGCCTGATATACGACATGCTTCCTTCTAAGACAAAAAGCCCAATGCTGGCTAATATCATATTGATAATATTCTTCTTTGTCGTGTTGCTGGCAATGGCAGCTTCGGCTTATGGTGGTATTACAGCGGTTGCGGCTCATATAAAGTCCGCTCCATGAGTATTATTTATAAAGCCACACTTTAATTTTTTTTATTTTTTCCATCTTTTTATTGTCGTTCTATAAAATTCGTTTTTAATCAATCACGACTGTGGCCAACTAACCATCTTATCTACCGATTTAAGATATCTTAATCTTTCCGGTTCAATTTTCTTCAGGGAAGCAGCAATTACAATCTTCTGTCTTCATCATTTATTCTGGGTCAACCATCTTTATTTGTTTGAAATGTATAAAATTTGTAAGCATTCAAGTGATTGCTTCAAGTCTGAAGTATACCTGATTAGGGTGCTTCTATAGTCCGTTCGAATCTTTCCTGAATAAAGGAATGATGGGGATTGCGTTTGGAAGCAGCGCTCAGAAAATCCTTATATGCGTTCTACATCTCGTATGGAAAGTCACAACGGTGAATACTAATGGCATCACAAAAACCACACATAAATTTAGTAACGATTGGGCATGTCGATCATGGAAAGTCTACTCTGGTAGGAAGACTTTTATTTGAGCATGGAGAGGTCCCGGCCCACATCATTGAGGAATACAAGAAGGAGGCTACTGAGAAAGGAAAGGCTACTTTCGAGTTTGCATGGGTAATGGACAGGCTAAAGGAAGAGCGGGAGAGAGGAGTAACAATTGATCTCAACCATAAAAAATTTGAGACAGATAAATACTACTTCACTCTAATAGATGCTCCTGGCCACAGGGACTTTGTCAAGAATATGATAACAGGAACCAGCCAGGCTGATGCTGCAATGCTTGTAATCTCTTTCAAGGAAGGAGAGGGTATTATGGCTCAGACCAGGGAACATGGATTCCTAGCAAAGACTCTTGGTGTGCCACAGCTTGTAGTTGTAGCAAACAAAATGGATTCTACGCAACCTCCATACAGCCAGGAAAGATTCAACACGGTAAAGGCCGAAGTAGAGAAATTCCTTCTGTCGATTGGATATAGAAATGTTCCAATCATTCCTGTAAGCGGATACAAGGGAGATAACATTATAAAGCCCAGCGAAAACATGAAATGGTACAACGGTCCAACACTTCTGCAGACGCTAGATTCACTTAAGGTTCCGGATAAGCCTACAGAAAAGCCTCTGAGATTACCAATCCAGGACGTTTACTCTATCACTGGTATTGGAACTGTTCCGGTTGGAAGAGTTGAAACCGGTGTAATGAAGATTGGGGATAAGGTATCCTTCATGCCTGCAGAGAAGCAGGGAGAGGTAAAATCGATTGAAATGCACCACGAACAGATGCAGCAAGCTGAGCCTGGCGACAACGTTGGCTTCAACGTCCGTGGAATAGCCAAGACGGATGTGAAAAGGGGAGACGTATGCGGTTTGACTTCTAACCCGCCAACAGTGGTTAAAGCCTTTACAGCACAGATTGTCGTGCTGAATCATCCTAGCGTTATTGCAAACGGCTACAAACCTGTGTTCCACGTGCACACTGCACAGGTTGCATGTAGGTTTGAGGAGATCATAAAGACACTGAATCCAAAGGATGGTACGACCCTCAAGGACAAGCCGGACTTCATCAAGACTGGTGACGTCGCTGTAGTCAGGGTAATACCAGACAGACCGATAGTACTCGAGAAAGTCTCGGATATTCCTCAGATGGGTAGGTTCGCCATTAGGGATATGGGTATTACAGTGGCCGCTGGCCAGTGTATTGACCTCGAGAAGAAGTAGGTGTATTGATGGCTTCTTACAGGGCAAGGATCTCACTTAGCGGAACACAGCACAAAATCGTTGATGTCGTTTGCGAAGAGATCAAGGGAATAGCCAAGAGAACAGGAGTAGAGTTCCATGGCCCTGTTCCACTTCCGACACGGCGTCTGACGGTCCCGGTTAGAAAGAGTCCGGACGGCGAAGGGTCAGCGACCTGGGAAAGGTGGGAAATGAGGGTTCACAAGAGGCTTATAGATGTTGACGCCGACGAGAGGACCCTGAGGCAGTTGATGAGAATTCCTATTCCTGACGGGGTCCAGATAGAAATACAGATAAAGAGCTAATTTTTTTTAGTGGTTTTATGGGTCGAAAAGAGGATAATATAGAAAAAGCTAGAAATATAGTCGAAAACCCCGAATTCATCAGGAACATAGGTATTGCGGCTCACATTGATCATGGAAAAACTACACTGAGCGACAACCTGATCGCCGGTGCGGGCATGATGAGCGAAGAACTTGCGGGCAAACAGCTCATGCTGGACTTTGACGAGCAGGAGCAGGCAAGAGGAATAACAATCAATGCAGCTGTTGCGTCAATGGTTCACACTCTGGATAACAGGGACTTTCTGATAAATCTCATAGACACCCCGGGTCATGTCGACTTTGGCGGTGACGTAACAAGAGCCATGCGAGCGGTAGATGGCGCTGTCATAGTTGTTGACTCGGTTGAAGGGGTTATGCCGCAAACCGAGACAGTTGTGAGACAGGCCCTGCGCGAAAGGGTTAAACCGGTCCTGTTCATCAACAAAGTTGATAGACTTATAAACGAACTGAAGCTGAACTCCGAAGAGATGCAGAAGAGGTTCCAGAAAGTTATTGTGGATGTTAATAAGCTTATAACAAAATACGCTGCTGATGAGTTCAAGAATGAATGGTCCCTGAGCGTTCAGGCCGGTAAAGTGGCCTTCGGATCTGCTTTCAACAACTGGGCTATTTCTGTACACTCAATGCAGGCAAACAAAACTACCTTTAAAGAAGTAGTTGATCTTGTCGCCGGAGGTAAGCAGAAAGAACTGGCAAAGAAATCCCCGCTTCATAAAACTGTGCTGGACATGGTTATAAGACATCTCCCTAATCCACGGGTAGCCCAGAAATACAGGATTCCGCAGATTTGGAGAGGCGATCTGGAATCTGATGTAGGCAAAGCAATGCTTACCTGCGATTTTCATGGCCCCGTTACAATGATGATCACAAAAATGATTATCGACCCGCATGCCGGAGAAATAGCGGTAGGTCGTGTATTCAGCGGTACAATAAGAAAATCCACGGAGGTGTACGTCTCCAGGACTGGAAGCCTGAAAAGCAAGGTACAGGTACTCTCAATGATGGTAGGGCCAGACCGGATCCAGGTTGACGAGATTGCTGCTGGAAACATAGCAGCCATTATAGGCCTTAAGGGTGCAATTGCGGGTTCAACAGTATCATCCGCCCAGGACCTCGATCCATTTGAACCGATGGTTCACTACACAGATCCTGTCGTCACATTGGCGATAGAGGCAAAGCACACTTCAGATCTGCCTAAGCTTATAGATGTCCTGAGAAACGTGTCAAAGGCTGATCCCTCGATCCAGATAGATATAAACCAGGAGACGGGCGAGCACCTTATTTCAGGAATGGGTGAGCTTCACCTTGAAATTACTCTTTATAGGATAAAGAATGACTACAAGGTCGAAGTTACAACTTCAGAACCTCTTGTCGTATACAGGGAAACGGTCGCGAAGAAAGGGGGCCCTTTTGAAGGGAAGTCTCCAAACAAACATAACAGGTTTTATTTCGAAGTAGAACCGCTTGAGGAAAGTATCATAGATATCATAAAAGAAGGCAAGATTCCGCAGGGATCAAAATTCAAGGATCGAAAGGGAATCATTGAACTTTTACAAAACGCGGGTCTCCCCAGAGATGAAGCAAGAGGGCTCGAGGCTGTTGAAGGCATGAATATCATGGTTGATGTAACAAAAGGTATCCAGTATCTTGATGAAACAATGGAACTTTTGATCGATGCATTTGTTGAGGTTATAAATCGTGGGCCTCTGGCAAACGAAAAGGTATACGGGCTCAAGATGCGCCTTGTTGATGCGAAACTTCATGAAGATAGTATCCACAGGGGACCGGCCCAGGTAATACCAGCTGGTAGAAACTCGATATATGGTGCAATGTGTCAGGCAAACAGGATCCTGCTGGAACCCCTGCAGAAGGTCTTTGTAAGTGTTCCCCAGGATATCATGGGATCAGTGACCAATGAGATACAACAGAGACGCGGTGTAGTTGAAGAGATGAACCAGGAAGGAGAGGAGATAACAATCATAGCAAAAGTTCCTGTGGCAGGAATGTTTGGTTTTGCTTCCGCAATTCGTGGGGCGACCGGAGGCAAGGTTCTCTGGAGTTCTGAAAACTTTGGATATGATCGTGTTCCACCAGAACTGCAACCGCAGGTAGTAGCAAAGATAAGGGAAAGGAAAGGCCTCAAGCCAGAGCCCTATGACGCGAACTATTACGCTACTCTTTGATATTTTTCAATAATCTTATCATTTTTTAATTCTTGTAGTGTTTTTACTATATGTGAAAAAATGAAAGCTTTACTTGAGTAATTTCGACTGCTATTATGCCAGGGTCTGGATTGTTCTTGGTAATGTTAAAGATCAAAGAAGTACCTCCTTTGCTGCCTCTTTTTACACTTGGATGCGCGGGACTAGGAGTTTTGTCCTTCTTGTAAGATCCGAGAACGATCCCCGACTTACTAATTAATCAGGAATTTATTAATGGAAATTGTTCATATTCTTGTTACTGATACAACGAGGTCATCATCTTCAAGATCAACAAGCTTGACACCGCTAGTGACACGAGAGATCTCTCTGATATCCTTCACCGAGGTCCTTATAGATTTCTCACCTTTTGTCAATATAAGAATCTCATCATCCTCTTTAACAGATATCGCCGAAACAAGTTTACCGGTCCTCTTGTTCTCCCTGAATATGAATACGCCCGATGTTCCCCTATTATGTACGGGAAACTCACTTGATCTTGTCCTTTTTCCTATACCTTTCTCTGAAACACTCATAATATAATCTGTATCAGAAACAGCAAAAGCTGTCAGCACTGACCTGCCTCTGGGAAGACGCATTGACCTGACACCGCGGGCCTGTCTGCCCATCGATCTTACATGCACTGGCTCGAATATGGCGATTTTTGCGTCCTCAGAAACAACGGCAATCTTGTCTCCCTTACGTATGACCTCTATAGCTACAACTGTATCGTCCTCTTCAAGCGTGACGATCCGAATTCCGGTGCTCCTGATATTCTGCAACTGATCGGAATCAATTTTCTTTATGTATCCTGCTTTTGTCGCAATGAAAATATGAGAACCCTCAGTGAACGAAGGTATCATTATCTGTTTGACCGTCTCCTTATCCTGCAGCTTCAGGAATGACTGCACTGAAATTCCGTTGCTTGTCCGGGCCCTTTTTTCAATTTCATATATCTTGCCCGCGAATACTCTTCCAAGATCCGTGAAGTATAATATATCGTCATGTGAATTTCCGGAAACTGCAGATCTTATTACATCCTCCTTCCACGTAGATGTTATAATGCCCTTGCCTCCTCTTCTCTGTGATCTGTATTCTTCAAGAGGAACCCTCTTTACAATGCCCTTCTCCGTCAATATGACGACGCAATCCTCCTTCGGTATCAGCTCCTCCATCGATCTTCGAGTTATTTCACCTTCAATGACTCTTGATCGCCTATCATCTCCGTATTTCGTGATGAGATCATCCATTTCGGTAACGAGTATCTTCCTCCTCTCTCCCTCATCTGAGACTATCTTCAGGAGTTCTTCTATCTTCTTTCTGACATTGTCAAGGTCGTCCTTTATCTTCGATACTTCCTGTCCTGTCAGGCGCTGCAACCTCATTTCCAGAATCGCATCCGCCTGAACTTCAGATAGGGTCAGCTCAGACATTAGCAAGGATCTCGCATCTTTGGGTTCGCGGCTTGACCTAATTATTTCTATTACACGATCAAGATTCGATACAGCCGTAAAGAGGCCCTGGAGTATATGCTCCCTTTCTCGGCTCTTCTTTAGATCGAATTCCGACCTCTTCAGTATAATGTTAAGCCTGTGTTCTATAAATATCTCGATAAGCTGCTTGATGTTGACAGTCTTGGGTTGATTATCCACGAGCACAAGGTTGATAATGCTTACGGTCTTCTCTAGTTCCGTCATCTCATATAGCTGGTTCAGTATAAGGTTCTTTGACGACTCATCCTTTAGTTTCAGTACCACCCTTATACCGTCCCTGTCACTTTCGTCCCTGATATCCACTATGCCCCGAATTTGATCATTCTTGACCTTCTCTGCTAGGTTCTCTATATATCTTGCCTTGTTCATCTCGTATGGAATGCTAGTAATGACGATCCTCTTCTCCTCCGTAAGATCGACTTCTCCTCTCATCTTGACTTTTCCTCTTCCCGTAAGATAAGCATTGAGCATCCCCTCGTCCCGGTAGACAAGCCCACCACCGGGGAAATCAGGCCCCTTGACAATCTCCATTATCCTTGCAAGCGTGATTCCAGGATCGCCTACGGTTTCCTTTACCGCCTCGCATATCTCTGTAAGATTATGAGGAACAAGGCTTGTGGCCATTCCAACCGCTATTCCAGATGATCCATTTATGAGGAGCTGCGGTATCTTTGAAGGAAAATATTCGGGTTCCTGCAAAGAACCGTCGAAATTGAGCTTGAATGGAACAGTTTCCCTGTCGAGATCCTGTATCATGTCCTCGGCTATCGAAAGAAGCCGTGCTTCCGTATACCTCATTGCAGCCGGTGAATCGCCATCGATTGATCCAAAGTTACCCTGACCGTCAATCAGCGGATATCTCAGGGAAAAGGGCTGAGCCATCCTCGCCAGCGCATCGTAGATCGCCATGTCGCCATGCGGGTGATACTTACCCATAGTCTCTCCTACTATCCTGGCGGATTTCTTGTAAGGCTTATCATGAGTGAAGCCGAGCTCCCCCATGGCATAAATTATCTTTCGCTGAACGGGTTTCAGCCCATCCCTTGCATCCGGAATTGCCCTGCTCACAATCACGCTCATTGCGTATTCAAGGTATGAAACTCTTATCTCATCTTCAATGCTTTTTGAATGTATCATAAAATCACGCATCTATATTTTCAACGCTCTTTGCATTTTCCTCGATAAACTTCTTTCTGGGTTCAACCTTTTCTCCCATCAATATGGAAAGAAGGCGTTCCGCATAAGCGGCATCCTCGATAGTAACCTGAAGTAGTTTCCTGGTCTCGGGGTTCATCGTTGTCTCCCATAGCTGGGACGGGTTCATCTCACCAAGCCCCTTGAACCTCTGAACAACGGAATTAGCCCCCATTTTCCTTATGACTTCGTCGACTTCTTTCTCAGAATAAACGTACTCTATTTTAGCTCCTTTCTGCACACGATATAAGGGAGGCTGCGCAATATAGAGGTTTCCATTCTGTATTATCTCCTTAGCAAACCTGTAAAAGAATGTCAGAAGAAGGGTCCTGATATGCGCACCATCAACATCAGCATCTGTCATAATGATAATTTTTCCATATCTTAATTTGCTGAGATCCAGGCTGTCCTTTATGTTTGTGCCCATGACAGTTATTAGGTTCCTTATTTCCTCGTTTGCAAGAGTCTTGATGTCCGCAGCCTTCTCAACGTTGAGTATCTTACCTCTCAGTGGAAGTATCGCCTGGTAATCCCTCGTTCTCGCCTGCTTCGCAGATCCGCCAGCAGATTCACCCTCAACAATGTAAAGTTCGGCTTTCGTCGGATCCGAAGAGGAACAGTCTGCGAGTTTTCCCGGAAGATTACCGCTTTCCAGAGCAGACTTTCTTCTGACTAGTTCTTTTGCATTCCTGGAAGCCTCCCTGGCAGCTGCAGCCATGATCACACGTCTTACTATGCCCTGCGCCACGTTCGGATAACTTTCAAAATATGACTTCAGGTATTTTTCAGTGGAACTTTGCACTATACCCCTGACAGCGCTGTTTCCAAGCTTTGATTTTGTCTGCCCCTCAAACTGTGGAGCTATCACCTTTACATGCAAGACTGCTACAAGGCCTTCCCTGACATCGTCAGAAACAATAGAATCAACGCCTTTGACAAGATCATGGTTTTTTGCATAATCCTGAACTGCTCTTGATAGTCCAGCCCTGAATCCAGTGACATGGGTACCTCCTTCAACAGTGCTTATATTGTTCACATAAGACTGCATAATTTCTGATGTACTGTTATTATAAAGGAGCGCAAACTCCACAACCGTATCCTCCGTCTCCTCCAGGTTGTAGATTGGCGACTTAAGGATTGACTGGTGTCCCTCACCAAGATAATCCACAAACTGTGATAATCCTCCTTCAAAGTGCATGACCTCTCCTGCATTTATCCTGTCGTCCTTGATTGAAATGGCAACCTGCGGATTAAGGAAGGCCAGCTCCTTGATCCTCTCAAGGATGACCTGGTATGAAAACTCAACTGTCTCAAATATCTCAGGATCTGGAAAGAACCTTACTATCAATCCATGTCCAGGATCAAGGCCAGGTGTGATGGAATCAACTACGTCGTCACCTGTTTTCCCCCAGTCTTCATGCGCAACATGCTTGAGCCCACCCGTCGGGATTCCTTTCTCAAACTTTTCGTAATAATAGCCATCGTGTTTTTTTACCACCGCAATCAGTAGGCTGCTTAGCGCATTCACCACATGAACGCCTACCCCATGAAGTCCACCGGTTATCTTATAAACCTTCTTGTCAAACTTCGCACCGCTGTGTAATTCGGTGAGGACAATTTCAAGGGCTGGTCTGTTATATTTCGGATGATTTTCGACCGGTATTCCCCTGCCATCATCCTCTATCTCTATTGAACTATCCTTCCTTATATGGATAAGGATGTTTTTGCAGAAACCTGCAACCGACTCATCTATGCTGTTGTCGATAACTTCGTATACTATATGATGAAGCCCGCGTGCATCGGTTGAACCGATATACATACCTGGAACTTTTCGTACCGCTTTTAGACCTTCTAATATCTGAATCTGTGACGCGTCATAACTTTCCATGATGATAACCTTGGTATATACTAAAAACCTTTATAGATATTAGTTTTTTAATT
>JAJYZI010000018.1 GCA_021800105.1 Thermoplasmata archaeon | reverse complement strand
AAAGATTGGGAAGTTACTGCAAATTGTTTTTATAGAATCTATCCAGTATTCATCTTCATTCAGACCAGCCTGGGATTTAACGGTGATGTGCGGTTCTACAAAATCTGGTAAGGTATTATTTGGCCACTTTTTTTGGAATTGCGTTATTATTTCCCCATATTTCTTAGGAGGTGTGATAGCAACAAAATATTCCACGCACAAGTGATATGTGTCGGGGTTTAATATTTTCACCAAAATATCATGACGAATATCCAAAGATCGGCGATAATCTTTCCTGCATGGCAAATGAATGGATATTCATGAATTCAGGAAATGCATCCTTTAATTCTGGGAGTTCATTCTGCTGTGATTTGTAGTTGACCTTCTTTCCAGATCTGTAAGAGTATATCCTCTGCTGCAACATGGAATTGTACTGTTCACGACAGAGACCAAGAGTTGTGTTCAGTAAAGTGATCTGTAAATCTGTCGGGTAAATCCTAAATTATATGTTCTCATGAACCTGATAGTTCTTTATTCAGATACTTATTATAAGCATTCCGCTCGCTTTCATCCCCTATCTTGCGAAAGGGGACTTTTTGCTTGCAAATGTTAAACATGAGTTGAACAGTGCGGAATATAAGTTTTACTTGGTCGATTTTGGATATTTTTCCTAACGTGTTTCCAATATTGTAGGTCTTATTTCTTAGAACCTCGAAGAGTCGGAAGAAGTCACATGAACAAGTTGCCTAGGTTATTATTTCAAAATACGTTTTGATTAGAGATTAGGGTTCTCACTATTTTAAAAGACGAGTTATTAACGGTCAGATTAACTTATATAACGTGTTTCTTCACAGGATGAAGCTCATTGATTAATGTATCAAGCGCGATAGAGTCCACAATGCTGTAACGCAATTTCTTTGAATCTATGACTTTGAAACCCATTGCGCCCGCCCACGCAAATTTCGTTGGCCCTATAGATTTCAGGTATTCACTTTGCTGAATTGCATCTCTGTTGATCCAGTAATCATTTGGAAAATGGTCTAGCGTATCTCCATTTTTGAGGAGATCCAGGGCCTTTAAGGCTAATTCTTTGATTGTATTTCTCTTGAGCATGTCGTTCCACATATCTTGTGAGCCACCGCTTATAATGAGTCCCTGCCCAGGGAGAGGGAGGGTTATAAAGATGACTCTTTTATCCGTCAGTATAATTGTATTCTCTGTATATTTTTCAGCAGAAACCCCGCTAGGTCCAGAATAACTCGTTTGCAATCTGTAAACCGGTGCAAGTGATGCAATCACCTTCTCTCCGCTGTCCAGCTTAACTGGTGAATCTCCGAAGAGTCTTGTTCCATGGATTTCATTAACAGACTTTCCCCCGTAGGCATTCTGCAGATCTTTTACATACTCCTCCTTTGGATTAGAAAAGTCGACCTTTTTTATCCTGTGGCTCGAATACAAGATGAATGACATTATAACGAATGTCATGGCAATGAACAGCCCTGCTATATATAATGGCAATCCAGACATTACCGCAAATGTGAAGAATATTATCTCAAAAACCAGAATAACAAGAACTACGATCAAGCCTAATATGTTTGTAACCTTTACATTTTTGGCCATAACCGGTGCAATCCCTTGAGGCACAACCTTGTTATCCACAAACCTCGAGATCTCACCAGTCAAGCTACCTTTAATACGAGTGCCACAAGACGGACAGTTATCCACATTATCAGGCACTGGTTCTCCACAGGCGGCGCAATTCACCATCTCACATTCTATCCTACGTATAAAACTATTTAGTTACGTGTAATTTAATGAGTGACAAGTAACGTAAAACCACCCAAAAATAATAAAAATCACGTAGAACCTTCTATAAACGGTCTCCGCAGTACATTAGGCAATATTGTTTTAAGCTTTTGTGCGATATTCGGGGGGTTAATCGTTGTGGCGCTTGACCTTATTAACAATCTCTGGATCTTATTATGCGGGCTCCTTGTTTTTATAATGGCAATATCTGTAGGATTTCTTGAAGTTGGAGAGTTAAGCGAAAGGTTTGATAACGCCCTCCTTAAGACCACGCTTATAACGTGTTCTTCTATAATTTTCATGGCTTTTATTGGATTTAATATTGCCTTCGCTCCTTCGATTTCCGGAGTTATAGGTAATCCATTAGATAATGGACTCTTACTGGGAGTGTTTTCATCTGGCTCAGGTTTGCTTTCCGGTGTGTTCTGGCTGACTGGAGCCGCTTACACTAATACAAATCTTGCCACGGGTACCTTCTTCTTTTTCGAGGCTGCCTGTGCTTCAGTCACTCTTGCCCTTGTAAGCGTTGTAGTTCTCAATAAAGTTAAGCTGATGGCCTTCGTTATTTATTCTGCGGTCTATTTCACTATAATCTGGACGATACCTGTAGCATGGATATGGAATCCATCCGGGTGGCTTTACACACTGTGAGTGAGAGATTTCGCCTTCGGTCTTCTAGTGCATGGCGCCGCTGCGATTGCAGCTCTTGGCATGCTTGCGCAGGTATGGAGGGAAGAAAGGAGAAACGGGCTGTCTGAATCAAGACAGGTACCTATAAACCTGAACCGTGGATGGCTTACACTGGCCATACTTCTACTATGGATGGGATGGTTTGGATTCAATCCGAGAACAGAACTTGGCCTGAATTACTCGGCCATAACGATAGTCCTAACGACATTCATATCCGGATCGGCTGGGATGCTTTCCACAATGTTCTTCAAGTATATGGAGACCAGAGAAAACCCTGGAATTCTCTATGCAGTAAATGGAACGCTAATGGGTCTTGTAGTTATTACTCCGCTTGCTGGTTTTGTCAGTGTTGGCAGTGCTCTTATCTTAGGGATAATAGCCGGCCCTCTATTCATAGTGGGCGAGAAGCTTCTTTCAATATCGAGGTGGTTCTCCGACCCAGTGGGAGTGCTTTCAGTCCATGGAGTGGGGAGCTGTTTGGTATCCTCATAATAGGTTTCTTCTCACAGAGTGTGTTTGCAACAGCCGCAGGATATCCGACAGTTCCAAATGGGCTGTTGTTTGGCGGTGGTTTTACTGCCCTGCATCAGCTTGGCCTTGAGATGTTCGCTATAATTGTTGTTGGAATCTTCGTTTTCACGATATCTTTCATCGCTTCTGCACTCATAAGCAAAGGAATGCATGGTATACTTGCTGTAGAAGGAAGGAAGAAAAATGAGGAATCTATTTCGTCAAAAGTCTCGGCTGCTCGATGAAAATTTCCCTTCCTGCCAAATGTTGACTTATTCCTGAAGTTCTATAATTATTCGTTTTCAGTGATCAAACATGGCATCTGCATAAAATCATTCTGGCTTAGTCTATAAAGGGTAAGGTGCGTGTATAAAAAAAATATTAACAGGCCAGATACCAAAACCTCATTATGATCCCAATCATAAATCCTTTTCACAGAATTTCTCAAGCTTGTTGTATCCGGCCATCTCACTATGTTTGTCACGGGAACTAAGCAGGCTTTTTAAAAGGTCAAACCAAGCATTCCACTTTTAATTGCACTTATTCGACAATGGTCGTAGAATTTGTAGTGAAAGAATTCGGTTTGGTGGTAAGGTAAATGGGAAACTGTTCGCACTCTTTGTGGTTTCTTAAGCATTTATTTGTTTCTCTTCGAGGACGTTTTCAGATTGTTGTATGAAAAATACACCAAGAGCACGGGCTTCTCCAAAAGACATAAGGATGTCACCTAATAGAAACTAAGAGTAATTCGATTACGTCTATGCTCTAAAATGTTAGAGTTCGGTTGCATTCACGTGTCAAACTAGATTTTTTTACACATGACAACTTTGAGCAGATCGCCTTAACATTCTGACCTGTTTTCGGAGACCTAGACCTGAGGAGAGGAATATAATAGTCCGCGAAAGTTATTAGTGTATGATGGTTGAAGATAATGCTCATTTGCAAAGCCTCGACGGAAAAGCATGCATTGTCACCGGTGGAACTTCCGGAATAGGGAAAGAGACAGCAATCGGGCTTGCCAAACTTCGAGGGAAAGTTACGATAATAGGAAGATCTAAAGAAAGGTGCAGATCCGTCACAAATGAAATTATCTCGTCTACGAATAACGAAAACATAAACTTTCAATTGGCAGATCTGTCCTCTTTGGATTCTGTCAGGAAATTGGCAGACAATTTTGCTGCAAACAACAGCCCAATCGACATATTGATTAATGATGCGGGGGGAATATTCAGCAGATATGCTTTGACTGAAGATGGTTTCGAAAGCACCATTGCACTAAACTACCTGTCACCTTTTCTGCTTACCCGCCTCCTGCTTCCAAATATCGAAAAATCTGGTTCTGCAAGAATAATCAACGTTGGTTCATCTGTTCACAAAAGCGGGAGATCTGAATTTGATTTCAAGTTTCAAGGGAGATATAGAGCAATGAAAGCCTATGCAACTTCCAAGCTTATGGTCACCATGTTTACTTATTCGTTGGCCAGGAAGCTCCAGGGAACAGGCATTTCATCTATCCTTGTGGAACCTGGTTTTGTAGCTACTAACCTGGGAAGAAACAGCGGTAGCAGTCTTCTCTCAGCAACTTTCCAGGTAATGAGGCCTTTCCAGATAAGTGCCTATGAAGCCGCGAAAACACCAGTTTTTCTATCAAACTATGGAACAAACGAGGAACTAAACGGGAAATGCTTCTCTCGACTGAAGCCCATTCAAACGTCTATGATTTCATATGATCAAAGACTCCAGGAAAACCTCTGGTCCATGACATCAAGTGCTTTAGGATTATCTGCCGATCTGTAATAATTTCATGAGAATAGTATAGGATTTATTGAGGTCATCTTAGAGATATATTCCATATTCTAAGGATATCATGCCAGGTGTGGCGAAAAAACATAACCATTTATTAAATTGCATAACAGAATAATCAAACCGTTCCAGAATACCGAGTACTTTTGTTCCAATATTAACTTAAGTTCATATTAAGTATGCAATTACGAATTGAGAATGTATGAGCTGAAACCTGGGGAACCATATCCTCTCGGCGCCACTATCACAGATGAGGGGGTCAATTTCGCAGTTTTTTCAGAAAATGCGGATCAAATAAATCTTGAACTGTTCAAGTCAATCTACGACTCAAATCCGTATGAAGTAGTTGAACTCAAGGAAAAGTCTGCACATGTATGGCATGTGCTTGTACCGGGTTTAAAGAGTGGATCCCTATACGGTTACAGGGCTTTTGGGGCATACGAACCAGAAAAAGGATTAAGATTCAACAAAAACAAGCTTCTTATCGATCCCTATGCTAAATCAATAGGGGGAAAAATCAACTGGAGTGATGCCATATTTGGCTACAAGATGGGGGACCAGTCAGAGGATCTCTCCTTCAGCGATGTAGAAGACACCGCAAACATACCGAAATGTGCCGTTGTTGAAGACACATTCGAATGGGGTGATGTTCAGAGACCCAGCACCCCATGGTCTGAAACCATTATTTATGAAACACACGTGAAAGGATTGACTTTCTTAAAAGAGGATCTTCCTAGGGAGCTGAGAGGCACATATCTTGGCCTGAGCTCTGAAAAGATGATTGATTATTTTCATGACCTTGGAATAACCGCAGTTGAGATTATGCCAGTCCAGCATAGAATAGACAACAAGATGCTGGTTGATAACAATCTCAACAATTACTGGGGGTACAATACAATAGGTTTCTTTGCTCCGGACATTAGATTCTCCTCTCAGGATGCACCGTTGAGGCAGGTAGTAGAGTTCAAGCAGATGGTAAAGAACTTGCATGACAACGGCATAGAAGTTATTATGGATGTTGTATACAATCATACAGCTGAAGGGAATCACCTGGGCCCGACTATTTCGTTTAGAGGATTGGATAATTCAGTTTATTATAGATTGGATGAGAAAAACCCCAGGTTTTACAGTGACTTCACCGGAACCGGCAACAGCCTTAACGTCAGGCATCCCCAGGTCCTGCAGCTTATCATGGACAGTCTCCGCTACTGGGTGACAGAAATGCATGTTGATGGCTTCAGGTTTGATCTTGCCTCCACGCTTGCAAGACAGTTTTATGCAGTCGACCGTTTATCAGCATTCTTTGATGTTATACATCAGGATCCTGTTATCTCGAAGGTCAAGTTGATAGCTGAACCCTGGGACGTGGGACCCGGCGGATACCAAGTCGGAAATTTTCCGGTAAAATGGGCTGAATGGAACGGAAAATACAGGGACAGTGTCAGAAGATTCTGGCGTGGAGATGATGGCCTAACCGGGGAATTTGCTACGCGGCTTTCAGGATCTCAGGATATTTATGAGAATTCCAACAGGAAACCTCATGCCAGCATCAATTATGTTACTTCGCATGATGGTTTCACCATGCTTGATCTTGTGTCTTATTTGAATAAGCATAATGAATCGAACCATGAAAATAATTCAGATGGAACAAACGAGAATTACAGCGAAAATTTTGGTGTTGAAGGCGAAACAGATGATGCTGAGATCACAAGGAAAAGGATCAAGAGAATCAAGAACCTTCTGACCACACTCATGGTATCACAGGGGGCACCGATGATATTGGGGGGTGACGAAATATTAAGGACTCAGAAAGGAAATAACAATGCCTACTGCCAGGACAACGAAGTAAGCTGGTATAACTGGTCTTATAAAGGCAACGTTGAGGAAGTAAGGTCTTTCCTTAAAAGGCTAATTTCGCTTAGGACGACGACCCCCTGTTTGAGAAGAAAGGAATTCTTCTCAGGTGACGTTATAGCGGAAACTGGAACAAAGGATGTGCACTGGTTCAATTCCAGTGGTAAAGCAGTAGGTTATTCAGAATGGACCGACCCCAATTTCAGGGCCTTTTCAGTCTATATTTCAGGGCTTGACTCCGAATCACATCCAGATAAAGCAGTCTCCCCAAGCATACTCTTATTCTTCAATGCCAGCAGGAACAGCGTTCATTTTTCTATTTCAGAGGAGCTTGAAGACAAATGGGAGATGATCATAAATTCGTTTGATTCGCTGGTGTCGCTTCCAAGGAAGTTTAATGAAAAGCATCTAACTTTACCTCCAGATTCGTCGGCAGTTTTAAAATCTATACTATGATGGAATGTCAATAATCGACCCGAATTCGGTAATGTACGCGGAATTCGTATTTGACCCGTAATATCTTGGGAATGATGGATTTGAGTTAGTATTGCCTCAAAATTCCAAACTTACAGATCCAAGATTGATTATTACGTCTAGGACAGTTTTCTGATAGAATATTCTTATGACATTGCCTCTCGACATAAAAATCCGGCTTTCCAGGTCTGATCAATGTTTGTAAGACCTAATCGCTTGGATAAGATCTCCGTAGAGTGTCAGAATGATGCTGGTTTAAGCGTCGTTGTTCCAATTTAGTTTCGACTCCATGAACGTGGCATTTCTGGCTGAATCTTTGAAATCCTTTATTCGCCGCAATGAACTAAACTTGCCTAAGTGGTGTCGAAAGTATTGTAGAAATTGGTGCTCACCTAAGCGGCTCCCATTATGGGCTAATAATCGAGGCAGATATATCAAGCTTCTTTAAGCATGACACATTACAATCGAAATTAGTGAATACCAGTTAAACATCACTTTTAATTGAATGTGAAAGACTTTTCTTCTCGCAGGCGTACTTAAAAAAAATAAGGTCTTGACGATCTAGTCCCTGTTTTGGAAAGTTCTCTTGGTGCCAGGTTTCCTTCCCTGTCCATGTTGCCCACCTCTGGGCCCTCCTTTGTGCATTCTCGAATGTCCTGATATAACTGCTATAGTTTCCTCTATTGTCATGCTTGGCTTAATAGCGTTCGCAAGGTCTTTTCTACCTATAGAAATGAGCCAGTTGGAAATATGACCTTCTTTAATGTGATAAAGGACAGCGTATGGGTCCTCTATTCTCAACCTTTCAAGTTCTTTACTTAGCTCTTCTGTGTTTTCTGCTTTTCCTATTACCACATCGTATCGTTTAAAGTAAAAAGGTTCCGTCATCTTTATAAATTGCACTAGCTATATTATACTTTCCGAATTTTCGTTATATTCACAAATTTCGAATAGAATTATCTTTATTTACAAAAAACTTCACGTTTCCCAGCCCATTAGAAGTTTAAAAAGCTTCCAAAAGTCATAGGAAAATTTGAATCGGATGAATTAGACTGATTTCGTATTCCCGTCCTCAGCCGATCTGGTTGTAAGCTTTCAGCAAAAGATGTTCTGTGCCGTAAAGATTAAAAGTCTTAACATTGCGGTAATAAACAATTAAGTTTGTGAATAAACTCGCAAGGGAGATTTTTTATTACTTACAGCTACTAAGCACCGTTTTGATTGCAAATATTTCTTGTAGCCTAATATAGGCTGCAACAGAGAACGGACCGCTACATTGGAGTATTATTTCTTTCTCCATATATACAGGAAAGTTATTATCGAGCCTATCACGGCTAGGGGCAATACTATTTCTTCAAGTATCATAGAAATATTCAGGCCTTTATGCGAAACTATTCTTGTGAAAGCAATATTCTTGTACAGGTTAGATCCATTGACTATTACTTGACCAGTGGCACAAGAAGATGTGTAATTAGAGTTTGTGGAGATGCAATAATGATAAGTGCCATTAGGCATTACAAAATTCATTGAAGCACTGCTTACATTGGAGGTTGTATCGTTAAAAGTCAGGCGCCAAAGTGTCCCGGTTGGCAACCCAGTTTCTTTAAACAAAACATTGAAAGTAACAAGTTTAAACACAATACTCCTGAAGATTGGAGTCCCATTTACTGTAAATATACCGGTTGGCTGCGCCGGGTAATAAGACCTGTTTGTGGAAGTTGTCTCATACCTGTAGGTGCCATTCGGTAGATGAAACTGTAGATCTAAGCCAAAAGTAAGCGCTTGAGGCCCTCCTGTAACGTTGACTGTCCAAGCCCATCCCAACGAGGTCCCATTTAGTCTGACGCCGATTTCCGAGAATGTAACACTATATACCCTGAAAAACGTGATATTAATTATTTTTGATGCCCCGTTAACAGTAAAAACCCCTCCATTTCCAGCATAGGAAGAGCTACCACTGCCTACAAAGTAACTATATGATCCATTTACAAGAGACGTTTCAATGTATGTAGTGTTGGAGCTCATTTTTTCGTTGTTGGAAAGATTGATGTACCAAGTTACTGACTCCGGTAGACCTACTTCAGTGAAATTAACTGAATACTTTGCAGATGTTACTTGAGAATAATTGTGTACGAAGTGCCATTCTGTTGTGTCAACAAAGTTATTTGAGTTATCTGCGGAATTATATGCGGAGGCAGCATGAGTTGAACCGTAGGTATGTGAAACCGTTTCATTTTTGAGGAATTGGCTCTCCTTTGCAATAGAATTTGTGTGATCAACAGTAAGAGGAGAAACCGAAAGGACCATCACGATAGAGATAATCGTTACGATGGCTGCCACTATTAAATGATGATAGGAGTTGACCACATAGTAACTATATAATCTGACTTTATAATCTTTTATTCTTGACTTATGATCGCAATAAAGACGAAACATTTTAAGTGTTCAATTTGGAAACATTGTACTATTTGAGAGATGAGTTCAACTAATACTGGATAGTTCTTCCTTCCGATCTCCTAAGTGTTATAAACATCCTTTTCATTAGCTTATTGCAGTGGATTCATGGAACTCAGATATTTTATTATCAGAAGACTACTTTTGATGATACCTACACTTATAGGACTGACCATCATAGTTTTTGTATTAATGTGGTCTCTGCCTCATACTTTCCTTGCTTCCGCCTTTATCAACCCAAAAGCTCCGAACAGGGCTCAGGCAATACTTACTGCAGAGAACCAACTGGGTCTGAATCAGGGTATTGTTCTGGCATATCTGCACTATCTTGGGAACACGCTGACTGGAAATTGGGGATACATGACTCTCACAACCCCCATTAAATTTGATGGCACAGTTCTTAGCGGGATAGGACTGTTTTTCCCTAACACAATACAATTGGTAATTTTCGCCGCTATACTTTCCATTCTTATAGCAATTCCCTTGGGGACATACATAGGTGCAAGGCCAAATTCAATTGCAGATCATTCCGGCAGAATTTTTTCCCTCTCGTTCTATGCCATACCTGTATTCGTTCTAGCTGTAGTATTTCAGGTCATTTTCGGTAAAGGTGTGATTGCAGGTAATCCAGTTGGGATATTCCCTATATCTGGAACCTTTTCAATCAGCGCAATTAACGTTATTAGCCCGCCATCCTGGCTGGTATCCGGTGTGGGCGGAGTTGTGCTTTCACAGCCTACTCACCTTATTATATTCGACTCGCTTATTCACGGAGACTACGCTTTGGCAGGTAATGCGTTCATGCATATTGTCCTTCCAGTGCTCGTTCTTACACTGAGCCTTCTGGCAGGAATACTGAGGTTTTTAAGGGCCAGCATGGTAGATGCCGCTAACTCTGAATATATCAAAACTGCTAGATCCAAAGGGGTACCCGAGAACATAGTCGTCAAGCTTCACATGAGAAGGAACGCACTGATTCCAACAATCACTGTCCTAGGCCTCCTGTTTGCGAGCCTTCTGGGTGGTGTTGTTCTGATCGAGGATGTATTCGATTATCCTGGTATAGGATATCTCGCATTGAGCACGATATTGTCCGGCTCAATATTTGGTGTTCTGGGTACGACGTTCCTGTTTGGGATAATTCTTATAACCGCTAATTTGCTAGTAGATATTACTTACGCGATTTTAGACCCACGTATCAGGTATTAGGTGAAATCTAAATGATAGAAGAAACAGCTCTCAGAAGTAACAGAACCATGGAACCGAAAAAACACTCCAGGTTAGAGAATTCTGCAGCGACTTTTCGGTTGTTTCTGAAGAATAGGCTTGCTATGGTGGGAATGATAATCACGCTTGTCTATTTTGCAATCGCAATAGCCGATACAGTTTATCCGCAATGGCTTGGAGTAAGCAATCTTTCAACTGCACTTAATTTTGTCCCAGGTCATATCGCAAACACAGCCCAGCCTTCCCCACCCAGATTTAACGGGTCCTGGTGGTATTGGTTTGGTACAACTTATTCAACGATACCCATACTTCCAGTGATGCTCGCCGCATTGAGAATAGATCTTGCCTACACTGTTCTTATTGTGTTCTTGGGGATGGGCATCGGTGTCATACTTGGTTCTGCGGCAGGATACTTTGGTGGTATCCTTGATGAAATTATGATGAGGGTAACTGATATATTCTTTAGCCTGCCTTTCTTTGTGTTTGCACTCGCCATTGTATATGTACTTGGTTTTTCATTTGACAATGTAGTACTTGCGCTGATAATTATATGGTGGCCAACATACGCGAGGCTTTCAAGGGGATTAGCCCTGGAAACTAAGTCTTTTAAGTACGTAGAGGCTTCTAGAGCCAGCGGTGCATCCAATTTCAAGATATTGTTCGGCCATATTATTCCAAATGTTCTTTCGCCCGTCTATGTTCAGATATCCCTAGACCTAGGTTCGATTATACAGCTTTTTGCTAGCATTTTTTTCCTGATAGGATCATTCGCTCAGTCAACTTATCCTATAGAAATAGGTTATATGATTTCAGGTGGAGAATCATATCTTTCAGAGGGACTTTGGTGGCCAGTAATCATACCTTCATTGTTCCTTCTCGTATTCACCGTAGCGGTCAATTTAATGGGGGATGGTTTAAGAGATGTACTCGATCCAAAACTTAGAAGATGAATTGAACAAAAATAATACGACAAATGAGGATGAATACCTAAAGGTAACAGACCTGGTGACTAATTTTTACACGTCAAGAGGTATTGTAAAAGCGTTAGATAAGATAAATTTCTCTATTCGAAGGGGGGAAATATTTGGGATGGTGGGAGAGAGTGGATGTGGAAAAAGTGTTACTGCCCTCTCGATAATGGATCTCGTGCAGGATCCACCTGGACGAGTGGTCAGCGGTAGAGTCGAGATTGACGGCTTCAACATCTTCAGTGACATAAAGGATCTTGCAAAGATAAAAGTGAAAAGCGAAACTGATGTAAAAATTAAGAGGAATAAGAGGGCAATAAAAAAGCACAACTTCATGCTCTCAAAGATCAGAGGAAAAAAAGCTGGAATGATATTCCAGGAACCCTCTCTTGCCCTGAACCCCGTGCTCAGGGCTGGTGACCAGATCACTGAAAACATACTTCTGCATAACAAGAAGAACATAGCAGATTCTCTTATCAATAGAGCAAACCTTTCCCTTGATGATGTCAAGCTTGTCGTGGATGAAGTACTTAAGAACAAGGACGAGACAAAATCCATTCTTAACAACTGGTGCAGAAGGAATGCACTAGTGGATCTAGAAACGCAGATCAATTCAATCTTCAAAAATTACACAGACCCAAAAGAAATCGAGAATGAGATTGTTTCTTTGATCAAAGGTGGGCTCACCTTGGTCGATAAAGCTAGTCTGATAGAGGCAAGAGATTATTATGATTACAAAGAAAGAATGGAAAACCTTGAGATCAAGCGTTTCGCAGCAACAGAGGAAAGCGATAGTGAGCTAATAAGATCAATTGGTGCGGAAGAAGTCAAGCTGAGGGGTACAAGCGGAGCCAGGTTCAGATCGTATTCATTGAAGAGGATATTTACTGGAAAAAAGGTGGAGAAGGCTTTCAAGACGGAAGCTAACAGGAGGGCAAAAGAACTTCTTTCCCTTGTCAGTCTCCCTGATCCAGAAAGAATAATGAGGTCTTATCCTCACGAACTGAGCGGCGGTATGCAACAGAGACTTATGATAGCTATAGCGCTTGCCTCAGATCCAAAGCTTTTGATTGCCGACGAGCCTACTACAGCCTTGGATGTCACTACCCAGGCTCAGATACTTAAGCTGTTGAGGAATCTAAATCAGCTTGTTGGAGCCTCTATCTTATTTATAACGCATGACCTTGCAGTTATTGCGGAGATGTGTAACAGGGTCGCTGTGATGTATGCCGGAAGCATAGTTGAGCAAGGTGATGTCCTTGATATTTTTGATTCTCCTAAACACCCTTACACTGTTGGTCTCCTTGGGGCCATACCAACTCCCCAGGTAAAGACAGAGTCAGGAATTAACCTGCATACTATCCCAGGTTCGGTACCTAATCTGATCACTCCACCCAGTGGCTGCAGGTTTCATCCAAGGTGCAGCTTTGCTATGGAAGTATGCTCTAAATCCAAACCCAAGCTTGTTGAACTGGAGGCACAAAGAAAAGTGGCCTGTTTTCTGTATACCTCGGAGGTTGAAGAGTAAATGAATACAATAGACCAGCGCAATGCCCCACTTTTGTATGTTTCGCATTTGAAGAAATATTTCGACATATCTTCCCTGTTCAGGACTGTTGGAAAAGTCAGGGCAGTTGATGATGTTACATTCAAGCTGAACCGGGGTGAAACTGTCGGAGTGGTGGGAGAAACCGGCTGCGGAAAAACGACCCTTGGCAGGACGATTCTTCAATTAATTCCAGCAACGGAGGGAAACGTATATTTTGACCTTGAAGCGTCATTGATGAATAAGATAATAGATCTTGAGGAAAAAGCATACGCCTTGCAACATACTGGGGATGATCATCCTTCCAAAAGGGATTTGTCATCGGTGCTTGATGATCTTGAGCCACTGCGTTCCGCGTATTCCCTTACTCGAATGTCCAGAAGAGAGTTGAAGAAAATTCGGGTTAAAATGCAACCAGTCTTTCAGGATCCATTCAGTTCTCTTGATCCCAGAAAACTTGTCAAGGATATCATTTCAGAACCTATGAGACTCCTGACAGATATGGGTGAGCAAGAGATCCATGACAGGCTTTATGAATTGATAGACAAGATTGGCCTCAGTGAGGATCATCTTTACAGGTTCCCGCATGAATTCAGCGGAGGACAGAGACAGAGGATTGGCATAGCAAGAGCGATCAGCATCAAGCCAAAGCTTCTCATACTGGATGAACCCACTTCTGCCCTTGACGTTTCTGTGCAGGCGCAGATACTGAATATGCTCAGCCAGGTACAGAGAGAGATGAATATTGCATCTATCTTTATATCACATCATCTGAACGTTGTTGAAATTATGTCTGACAGGGTCGCAGTGATGTACCTCGGGAAGGTAGTAGAACTTACAAGCACCGGTAAAATTTTCAAAAATATGCTGCACCCTTACACTAAAGCATTATTTTCCGCGATACCAAGCCATGATCCAAGAACAAAGAAGGAAGTGATTGAACTTGAAGGGGAAATGCCGTCTCCCGCCAACCCGCCGTTGGGTTGCCATTTCCACACAAGATGCAAAGAAGTCATGGTTAACTGCGGTTGGTCTCCCAAGGACCTTGCCGGATCATTGACTGATATGTTTGACAGGACCAGAAACCCTGAAGCCCGTGATTTTCCGGAGGTAGCAAGAGTAGCCTTGGATAATTCCAGGTTAACCATGGACCTGATGCTCGCACAGGGAGTAGCAGATAAGCAAGGAGTCCTGGATCTGCTGAACTCACTAATCAACAAGGAAAGGTCCAGAAAAGGTGGAACAAAATTCGGCGCTATAAGAAAGACATCTTTTACGGCAGATAACCTGATACAGATCGAATTGATGCAATTTGATACTCCATCTCTGCAGGAGTACAGCAAAGATCACTTTGTTTCTTGCCTTATTTATGAAAAACCACAGATATCGGCAGTCGATGAGCAATTGGAACCTTCGCTGAAGGAGACAGATGAGTAAAATAGAAATTGTTGACAAACTTGAGATTCAGGAAATTTCTTCCAAGGATATGACGAGGAAGGAATTTTATAAATATATATTTGGAGATTTGACGAAAGGGTTCTATATCGTCGGATCACTTTTCTTTGATGCGATCGTTATACCACAGGTATTGAGCTTTGTTCCTACCAGCTACTTTCTACCTCAGCTTAACTTTACTATTGGACCACCTGGGGATTCAACGCAGGTGGCCGTATTATTTATTCTCGTATACTTATTTCTTGTCCTGGTAGCAATTTATTTCGAGGTAAAGTACTACATTTCTATTTGGCGCAAGTGACTGGTTCATGCTCAGAATTGTATAGATGACATAAATAGTCTGTTCACGATGAATCATTGAAAATTGATTGGCATAATTGAGAGTTATAGTTTTTAAAAAAAATAGAAAGTTTTAAAAAAATATAAAATAAAAAATGAATAACTAGGTTTAGGATTTGTAAACAACGTAGTTATACATTATCTCGGCTCCGCCGCCAATCATGACATTCTGCTGCCACTGCTGGAGCAGGGTCTTGTTGGCAATAGAGTCCCATATCCAGATCTGGTTTACCTGGCCAAGATAAACTTCCATAGTCATGTTTATGCTGGCCTCATTCATCTTCTGGAACCAGGAATATGCGACCGCTGCATTTGTCTCGTTGGCGACTCCCCTGTTGTAGTACATTGTAATGTTGTTAAGAGCGCTTGCTTCTGCAGGGTCTGTTATGCTGTTAGCGCCGTATGTCGAAGTCTTTATTCCAGCCACATATGATGAGTTCCAGCTGTTGGCATTCTGGTATGTAGAAGTTGTTGAGGGCAGGAACATAGCTGACAGGTAATCCGTTGGATAAGGATAGTCTGGTGCCCATCCTCCCCAGCTGATTGGCATCGGATCGCCCTGTGGTACTGCGTATGTCAGGAATATGTTGACTTCAGAAGTCTGGATTACATCCTGTGATCCGCCGTCAAGCCCAGGTATGAATGTCTGGAGCATCTGTACCCATGTAGTTGCGCCCGCTTCATCAGGTGGATCCTGCTGGAGCACGAATATCGGAACATCCAGTGCCTTTCCGTTATAAGTAGGATTAGCAGCAGTGCCAGTTATTCCCATTTGGGTGCGTGCAGAACTGTTCCAGAAATCTCCCCAGTACTGTGCCGCCTTTACAAGGTTCGTGTATGGAACCGGTATACCAAGTGCATTCAAAGCGGAAATGTTCTGTGCAGCTGGCAAGCCTGGTACAAGCATACCTGCATATGGAACCTGGAATGTAGCATTGTAAAGCTTGTTTCCAATCTGGTTGTTAAAGTACTCTGTGTAATTATAGGCGTAGGCGAATGCAAGCCTGACATCGTGGTTGACGAAGAATGCAGAAGGAAGATTAGCCTTCTTGTCCAGCGTGCTGAGCATCGATGTGTTCACGTTCAGGTTGAAGTTATAGAAGTATATCGACAGTGTAGGGAACTCAGATGTTATAGCCTTGCCCTGCTTCACGAGTGCTAGAGTGTCGTTCCAGTACTGAGGAACTACGCCCTGAACGTCTTGTGCCTGTCCCGAAGAGAACTCCAGCCAAGCAGTGGAGTCAGAAGATGTGTACTGCATTATAACAGTCTTTGCACTCTGCGCCGCTGGATAGTAAGGAAGTCCCTGGAAATTAGGGTTAGCTGTCAGGACTACAAACTGTGCAGGAGATACAAGCGATATCTCGTAAGGACCGTTTGCATCTATATGGTTCTGCACGTATGTATTGTATCCAGCTGAGCTGCCTTCGGCCCTGTAAGAGTTGAATCCCGCGGGAGAGAAGTTAATTCCAGACCCATGCTGTGTCAACCAATTTGCGCTCTCAACGAATGTACCAGACGCTGCAAACAACTGGTAAACGAGGGCAGTTGGCATCGGGTGAGCGAAGTGTATTGTGAATGTGTCCGATGTGTTGCTGTATGTAAGATTTGGCATAATTCCCTGGTACGTAGGTGTGAATCCAGGGGTGGAGTAGTTATTAAAGAAGTACTCTGCAATCAAGTATCCTCCAGTTCCTGGTGAGGAGACAGAAAACAGCATGTCCCTTACTATCTCGAAGTATACGTCATATGCAGTTATTGTGTTACCAAACTGGTCCCTTATGCCGCTCCTTATATGGAAAGTAAAGTTCTCCCCAGGCAGTACTTTTATTGTAACCGGACCCATGTATTTATCCTGGTATACATAGTTGTAAGTGTTATTGTTCTCTCCACCGTTGGCAATTGTCGGTAGACCTGATGCAAGTTCAGGTATGAACGATGTTGTGCTGGTACCGTTGTACTGATCCAGCTGGAGCAATGTGTTCATGAGTATCTCGTTGCTAGCGGTGTAGAAAGATATGGCGGGATCGAGTGTGGTATATCCGCCGACAGCATTAGGAAGAGCATCAAAGAAAGTAGTTGAGGCTGCCTGAGCATATGGTGTAACAGAGTCAAAGATAGGTATATCAGTGTAGGAAACTGTAGTCTGTGCGCTAACGTTCGTAACGTTTGCAGTTCCGGTTGGTACTAAAGTACCATTTATCATAGTCATTGCTAGAGTACCAACAGTCACGAAAGTCTGCACGGTGTAATAGCCCTGCGCCAGGTTATTCAGATAAAGGTCTATCGTTCCCTGTGGTAAAATAAAGCCTGGACCACTTGCAGTGATTGCATAAACAAGAGGATAAGCGTTTGTACTTATCAGGTTTGAACCCTTGTATATATTCACTGTTAAGTTTACAACCTTATATGCTGAGTCGCTTGGCGTTGAATAACTAACCTGGTATACTAGATCAGCTCCCGGACCAAATATTGCAGGGTTAGTTATAACTGGTGGCGTGCTGTTTGAAACTAGTTCAGCAAAAGCAAATGATTGGTTGACGAATACATTGCTGCTCGCAGGGTAACCGACACTCAGGGGTATCAGACCGTTATACGTCGAGGATGGATAATTGATCTGATACAGTACAAAGTAGTCTCCCTGGCTAGTGTACTGGTGACTGGCTACAACGCTTGTAGAACCAGAATACTTTATAAAGCTGGTTGCACCGTCGCCCCACCACACTGTGATGTTATTGAAACTACCAGATGCCTTTATTGTAAAACTATAAGTTTGTCCTACGGAAAGCGTCTGTGTTACATTTCCGAGCGTAGCGCTGACTGCCGTCGTCTTAGAAGGGGCTGGTGACTTAGTCGCGTATAGCACACCAAACGCGGCCGCTATTATAACTAGGGCCACTATCACGGCGTAGAATTTTGCCGCCGAGTTAGCTGGTTTGGGTGGTACTATCGCGGACGAGCCGCTATTACTTTCAGGTTTTTGGTTTTCCATATCTAATACCTGAACCGTTATCGAAATTACAATATATAAATCTATACCCTTTAGATGTGACCCTTTTTAATCCCATTTTAAAGGCTTCTCCAAATGTTAGGGGGTAGCAGAACAAAAAAATTAAAGCCAGTTCAGAAGACTACTTTTGCTTATCTGTAAACACAACTATTTTCTTGATATTTGATCTGTTTTCCTCCAAGATAATAAAATATTACTGATCAGCATAATGAAGTGCAAAACCAAAAAAAAATTGAAATGTTTTGATCTTCATACTTGGGGATGAACGTAGTTTTTAACGGTAATTCCCGACCCATTGGTAAAAGCTGGCTATATGTCTCGCAGTAATACCTTATTAATAAAAGAAGAAATATGAAGCAACAATTGCAGGCAAAATGATAACAGTTATCAGTTGTGCTTCCTCAGCGAATCTTGGTCCAGGATATGATTCTGCGTCCATTGCACTAAATGCATTCCATGAAATCCTTGATGCAGAGTTCTCCAATAGTGAACCGTCGATTCCAGTTGTCGTAACAGGACGGAAAGAATCAAGATTGCTAGGTACACCGCAGGAGAAAGTTGCAGAAGCTATTTTACATGATTTTGGCTCTAATGAACATATAAAGCTGGCTTCACGAGGCAATATACCATGGGGATCAGGTTTAGGAAGCAGTGGCGCGTGTTCAGTGGCTGCAGTTCTGGCAGTAAATGAACTGCTTGGCCTCCACCTCAGTAGGGAATCCATGATTAAGTATGCGGCCATCGGAGAATACACTGTCACAGGAACAGCCCACTTGGACAATGTGGTCGCTTCGCTGGTCGGTGGTCTTGTGATGATCGAATCGCTGAATCCACCCAGATGGCATAAGATATCAATTCACCCTGATCTTAAGATTGCAGTTATCAATATTCATATAGAAATAGCCGAGAAGACAAAAAAGTGCAGAGCCGTGGTTCCAGAGCAGACAAAGATCGAAACTGCAGTTACAAATGCAAGGAATCTCGCTATGCTAATTCTCGGCCTGAAAGCCTATGACCCGGAAATGATAAAAGTTGGAATGAATGATGTTATAGTCGAACCGGCTAGGTCCGCCATCTATCCTTTCTATCCCAAGCTCAAGGAAAAGCTGCTTGTCCATGGTGTCCTGGGTGTTGCGCTGAGTGGCGCGGGTCCATCGGTATTATGTGTGGTGGGAGAAGATCAGCCAATAGGTAATATTAGAATTGCAGCCCAAGAGGTTCTCGGCTTGAATAGGATTCCATTCGACGTGATTGAATCTGGTGTGTGCGGAGGTGCCGTTGTTGCGAGATAACACCAGGTATGTTAGAGAGGAAGTAAAGTTTAGTTATCTCCCACTCACCACACCAATTTATCAGACAAGCGCATATGTGATGCCGGATGGGGCAGCTTTCAGGTATACCAGGGAGGCTAACCCAACTGTCAGTCAACTTAACGCTGTAATTTCGCAATTGGAAAACGCTGATGCAGCAGCGGCTTTCAGTTCAGGGATGGGAGCTGTTACCACGGTTTTACTGCACAAGCTCAGACCGGGTATGTCAGTGCTCATTCACTATGATGTGTTTGCAAGGACATTGAAGTTTCTCAGGGATTTCATGAGCCTCTACGGTGTAAAGACAACTGTCGCTGGACCAGGAACGGATAGCTTGCTTAAATCGTATAATGGCCAAGACGTGGTATATGTTGAGTCAATATCCAACCCCACGCTTAGAGTTCAGGACCTTAAGAGAATAAGGGAGGAAATAAAATCAAAGTCGATTCTCATAGCGGATTCAACATTCGCAACACCCGTCAATTTGAAGAGTCTTGATGTAGGCGCAGATATAGTTATCCACAGCGGTTCAAAGTTCATATCAGGACATAACGACGTGATCGCGGGTGTTGCAGCCGGCGGAAATGAATTTATCAAGGGATTAGACGACTTCAGGAAGACACTTGGAGAGACTCTCGACCCGTTTGCAGCGTACCTAATGCTTCGTGGCATTAAAACACTGCATATAAGAATGAAACAGTCCGGAGAGTCTGCCTCGAGGATTTCAATGGACCTTAAAAAATTACCCGGGATAGGAAAGGTACTATATCCGGGATTAGCGGACCACCCGGAACATGATCTTGCATCGCGGATGTTGAGAGGTTTTGGCTCAGTTGTTTCTTTCTCTATTGATCAGAAGGATCTGGATTTTGATCGGTTCATGAGATCACTAAGCATTATCACGCCTGCGAACACCCTGGGAGGCGTGAACACAACAATATCGCACCCGGCAACAATGTCTCACAGGGGCCTAACTTCTGAAGAGCGAAAGGCAGCTGGAATTGGGGATTCACTTTTCCGGCTGTCCCTAGGGCTTGAAGATCCAGGCGATCTGATAGAAGATATTGTTAATGCAATGGAAAAAGCTACAACTAAAAGCGGAGGACGCAACTGAATGGATCGGCTGAAGGTCGCCATACTTGGAGCAACAGGTATAGTTGGCAGGGAACTTATAAGAATGCTTGAAAATCATCCTTATTTTGAGCTGGATGCGCTTTACGCGTCCCAGAATTCTGCTGGGAGTTTCCTGCAGATCGGAGAAGACGGCCTTACGATGAAGGTACAGCAGGCTGAAGCTGAAATGATAAGCAAAAATCATTACGATTACGTTTTCAGCGCGATAAGCGAACAGAGTGCCACCATACTTGAAAGAGAGCTCAGGGACAAGGGTAACCGAATCGTTACAAACGCTTCCGGGAACAGGATGTTGACCGATGTGCCCATTGTTGTCCCGGAGATCAATTTCACAGAAATATCAAAGCTTGACAAGGGGTACATACTTGCCAATGGCAACTGCAGTACAATCGGTCTGGTTCTTGGACTTGCTCCTGTTGCAGAATTCGGCATAAAAAGCGTTGATGTTACAACACTGCAGGCCGTGAGCGGAGCAGGTTATCCTGGCACTCCTTCTCTTGATATTCTTTCCAATGTAATTCCTTTTATCCAGGGAGAGGAGGAGAAAATAGTAGCGGAGACGCACAAGATACTCGATCCTCGAGGCGGGACGAAATTTCGGTTAACTGCAACCTGTACTAGAGTGCCAGTTATAAATGGTCACCTGGAATCAGTAACAGTAGAATGCGATTCAGGCCTCGTACGAGATGAAATCCTGGATTCATTCCGATTGTTTAGAAATAAGGATCTTCCATCAGGCTTGCCAACACTTCCAGATCAGCCCCTCGTCTTGCAAGATGGAAAGGATCGCCCTCAACCAAGGCTTGACTCCGGTAAACCCGGAAAGCTTGATGGAATGCGTGTATCAATAGGGAGGGTCAGGGTGCTTGACAATATTCTGCAGTTCGTTCTTGTTGTTGACAACCTTATACGCGGCGCTGCAGGATCAACTTTGCTGAATGCTGAAGTTGCGGCCACTATTGGAGGATATCTATGACAGAAAAGGTAAATTTTTACAAGATAGGCGGTTCATGCCTAACCGGGGCTGATGCTCTAAGAAATCTTGAGGACATAGCTGGCGGTGTTCCGAAAAGCGTATTTGTGGTAAGTGCGTTCGAAAAAGTCACTGATTCTCTGTTACGCTGTTACAACCAGGATCGGGGACGGATCATAAGTCATGTCCATGACCTCGTCTCCCTTCACGCCGGATGGTTGAATGCAGCGATTGGCCATTATCCAAGCAACTTCTCTTTACAGCTAATATCGAGATCCACGAATCCCCACCCTGATAGAGGAGAAGTATGGAATGACAGCATGCTTGCTGCAGAAGACTTGCCAGAGATCCTCTCCATCGGAGAAAGGCTTTCTGCAGCAACTTGCACAGCATACCTAATCGAACTATGTTACAACGCGGCTTTTGTTCCTTCGGACATGCTTGGACTTGTTGCAAGCAGGAAAGCTTCAGGCTACATTCCGGACATACAGGCATCATCTCCATCAATTCGCAGAAGCGTAGATACGATCCTTGCAAAGCACGATGTCCTTGTAACAACGGGATTCTTTGCACCTGACGTCCATGGCAAGATACAGACGTTTGGCAGAAACAGCTCCGACTTGAGCGCAGTTGCCTTTGCCGGTGCATATGGGTCGCAACATATCACACTATTCAAGGACGTGAACGGGATATACAATGTTGATCCGAAAACCCTCTCGGAAAGGGCTTTCTTATATGAGGTACTTTCACATGATGCAGCTATTAGTATCGCATCCGGGGGCTCGAAAATCGTTCACCCTGCTGCAATTGAGCTTGCAAAGCGCTTATCGCTCGATATACGAGTCAGGAACTTTATTCATAAAAGCACACCTGAAGGAACGCTGATTACTAGCAACTTTTGATCATAGAAGATCATTGTCTGCCTTCTGGTACTTGTATAGCTGGGCAAATTTGCCCTCGTAGGCCATCAGGTCATCAACCTTTCCCTGTTCAACAAGTTTACCATGGTCGAGGACTATAACCTCGTCGACCAGCCGGATAAGAGAGAATCTGTGTGTTATCAGGACAAGCGTTTTCCCCTGGAGAAATTTTTCGAGTGCAACCATTATGATTTTTTCTGATGCAGGATCGATCTGTGATGTGGGTTCATCAAGTATAAGGATCTCTGGGTCAAGAATGAATGCCCTGAGAAGCGATATGGCCTGCCTCTGTCCTTCTGATAGGTTTCTCCCCATCTCTCCTATTTCACTGTCTATCCCGTTCGGCATCCTCTGGAACAATGCATGCAAACCGAACTGCTCTATCGCTGCTGCTATATCCTCGCGAGTTGCAGACGGATCCGCAAACTGTATATTCTCCAGAACTGTGCCCCTGAACATGAATGGATCCTGCAGTACAGGTGCTATAAGCTTCCTGTAGGAACCCGTCGATATATCATCCAGATTCCTCCCGTCGATCAGGATCGTCCCTGTGGTCGGATGATAGTATTTCATGATCAGGTTCGATATTGTGGTCTTCCCGGCACCCGTGTGTCCCACAATGCCAATTTTCTCACCTTTTCTT
>JAJYZI010000070.1 GCA_021800105.1 Thermoplasmata archaeon | reverse complement strand
GCAATCTTTTGAAGCACAGGGAGAAATTTAGTGAACTTCAAGCTGACAGATCCATCATGCATTCAGCAATAGAAGAGATGCTTCGTTTCGAGTCGCCCGTTCAAAGAATGGGTAGGGTAGCGTTGGAAGATGTGACCATTTCGGGTGTCAGGATTCAAAAAGGATCAATGGTAGCAGGAGTAATAGGATCTGCAAACAGGGATCCCGAGGTCTTCTCTGAACCTGAAATTCTCGATCTGAAGAGACTTAAAAACCAGCATCTTGCGTTTGGAAAAGGTATTCATTTCTGCTTGGGGGCTCCTCTTGCCAGGCTGGAAGCATCCATCGCTTTTAACGGCTTGCTGGACCGGTTTCCAAAAGCAAGATTGCATGGCGCGGTTGAATGGGAGCGCAATACTGTGATGCGCGGATTAAAAAAGCTGGAAATCACCGCATAAAGCTGTGCTAGCTAAAACTTTGAAAGCATGATCTAATGTAGCATAGGTTAAGCTAAATATTTATAGAATTATAATATTGCAGTGCGATCAACTTGCCGATAACTGAAGAGGGTGAAAAACTAGCCAAGTCTTTAATACTGTCCGACATACCGCGAAGCGTAGCATATACTCTTGTCTACATCAGAGACAAAGGGGAGATCACCAGCGTTGAAATTGAAAGAGAGACAAGCCTCAGGCAGCCGGAAGTTTCTATTGCAATGCAATGGCTCCGCAGAAGAGGCTGGGTCAACAAGAGAAACATGAAGAAGGAGGGCAAGGGAAGACCCATTCATGGTTACAAGCTATCTAAAGGATTCAATGAGATACTGGAAGAGATTATACAGGATCTTTCGACTGAAATAGAGGAGATAAAAGGCAAGATCGAAAAACTGAAGAGCTTTGAAAGGTGATTCAATAGTTCAGTTCGTACGATGAATCCCTGCTTCCTACGATAATCTTGCTTGCCATCCTGACAAACAACCCAACCTCTACGACACCAGGAAGCATTTTAATCTGGGATTCAAGGTGGGCCGGCTCGTCTATTTTGCCAAAGTTGCAGTCGACTATGTAGTTTCCATTATCGGTTGTAAAAGATTTTCTGATCTCACAGCTTATTGCCATCATCTGCAGCTTCTTCACAGTAAGCTGTGACATGAATGGCAATATCTCAACAGGAATCTTAGACCTGCTGAGATGGCCTTCTGTAAGCTTTGATTCATCGACCATAACGACAAGTTTCCTGCTGTTGGCAGCGACAATTTTTTCTCGAGTGAGAGCCCCTCCGCCTCCCTTCACCAGGTTGCCAGAAGAGTCTACCTCGTCTGCTCCGTCGAAATCAGCGTCTATAATGCCTGTAAAATCGGATGTTACTTTTATCCCAAGTTTCTTTGCCAGTTTCTCCGTCGATTTCGATGTCGGTATACCTGTAATTGATAACCCGTCGCTTACCTGCTCAGAAAGGAGGTGCAGGAAGTAAGCAGCAGTCGATCCGGTTCCAAGCCCAATGGTCATGTCATCTTTTACGTAGGAGAGTGCTCTCCTTGCGGCAGATAACTTCCCTTCTTCAGCAATCTTATCTGACATTCGCTAATAGGTTAACCCTCACCAGATATAATCCTTGGCTCATGCATGGGTATAAAGGAGGATAAATTAGTAATGCATAATCCTATTACATAAAACATGGAAAAGAAAAGCTGGAAGGAATCTGCTTCCGAGTTACAGAGGATAGTACTGCCGGAGGATACAAATGCGTTCAACAGTCTGTATGGCGGCCGCCTTGTTGAGTGGATTGATAATGTTGCATCGATAGTAGCGATAAAGCACTCCCGCAGGCGAACCGTAACAGGAAGCATAGATAGCCTCTTTTTCTTGTCTCCGATAAGGATGGGTTACATCGTTTACATGACAAGCAGGATTAACTTTACCACAACCTCAACAATGGAAATCGAGGTGGATGTTGAATCAGAGGAAGGAATAACTGGACAGAGACGGTTCACCACCAAGGCTTATCTTACTTATGTTGCAATCGATGAGGAAGGAAAAGCAATTTCTGTACCTGAACTAATTCTAGAGACCGATGACGACAAGAAAAGATTTGAGGAAGCAAGGATCAGAAGCCTTGGTAGGAAGGATCTCCTGAATAAGATACGAATGGAGATTCAGGAAAAATAACATTCCACGTTGAAGCGGATTCTGGCGAAGTAATAAATATGGGCTGATCTTTCCACCCTAATGCCACTAAATGAACTTACTGCATTTATTGCATCTTCGACGACAAACACACAGGTCTACGATATACTTAACAGAGTTTACCTGATTGCACTGTCTGTTTCAGCTATAGTGATTGCACTGCTCTGGATACCGATAGCTCTGGGCTTCTTCAGCACGGAAGAAACAAAGAAGACAGAGGCAAAGCTGCGCCTGAAAAACGCTGTGTATGGCACCATTATTTACGTGCTTGCCATCAGTGGTGTTCTGTACGCAATCTTCCAGTACATAGCAATCGGCTCGTGATAACCTGTCCGTCGAGTCAGTATTTTTTTCTCTTTTCGCTGTAATAGACAGCACTTATATTGCAATAATCACTCCATTCTGGTACATTGCAATGCAGTATGGGTTGAATCCCAGCTATTCCTTTTTTTCAATTATAGGTGGATCGCCTGCTTACTTTGCAATATACAACCTTGTGTTCGCCTCTTCTTATTTTATAATTACAGAGATCGCGCTCATTGTCATGGCGACAGCATTTCTTGCAATTAACTCTCTCTGGGGGCCTATTAATCGCCTGAATATTCTGATAAGGATGTCGCTTGCAGTTGTCCTTCCTCTTTTCACGATCCAGATTCTGGCAGTTATAATGTACATATCAGGCTCGGGTTTCTCTTTCATATGGAATAATGCAGGCGTGAATTGGTTTTCCGGCCTGTCATACACATCGTCAATGAGTTCTATATCTCAGGTATCAGGTGCGGCACCATCCTATCTTTCCATTATGCAATTCTTTTTCCTGAGCGGTTATTTCCTTGCTACAACAAGTCTTATTGTGACGCTCGAACTGAGGCAGGCGCTTTTGATTGTCCTTTCAATACTTTTACCAGTATTTTCAATACTCTTTGCAATGCCAAAAGTCGATGAATACGCAAAAAGGATGTGGAAACTCTTCATTGAAACTGCAGTTTTTCCTTTTTTCACCATTATAGCGGTATATTTCGCGATTGAATCTTCTGGGAACTTTCTTCTTCAGCTGGCATTTCTCATATTCGCAGCTTCATCCCCATTCGTTATTGTCTCATCGTTCAGGATCTTCTCATCATCTTCACTCCTTGGCCTTGCAAATGGCATATCCATGCAGGATACTATTGGGAGAATTCAAGGAACTGCTTCGGGCATCGCTTCGCTTGATATAGCCGGAACACTTGGATCGGCGGCCGGAATGCACTTGCCTGTTTCGGGTTCAGGCAGGGGAATTGACTGGAGTGAGCTATACCAAAGAGACCTGGACTACAGGAAGGACTATTGATCATGCGTCAGAACAAGTTTCCGCCTAATCTGTATGGATTTCGGTCATCAATACTTGGACTTTCTCCTGAAAGAATTATCATATTTGCTGTATTTGCGTTTGTTGCTTTTCTGGTATACAGGTCTTTACCTGTAGGGGCCATTGCACTGCTAGCATTTGGTCTCCTTGTAACTATCTATAAGAGAGGGCAGAAACATGTACTTTTCAGGATAGCGGGATGGATGTCCTGGAAGCTGAGCAGGAAATCGTTTTATATTCATCCAAACTATTCCGCAAATACAAAGGATTTCACCTTCGTAACGGAAAAAAATAAGGTGGGAATAGTTTTTCGGCTCCTTTCCAGTGACATATATGATGTTTCCGAAGGGTTGTCTACATCCATATATGATAACGTGAGGAGGATTTTGAACTCTATCAATGGTGAAATGAAAATCTTCGTAGTCCCTCTAAATCAAGAGAATGGGACCAAGCCTGAGGTGATGGAGTCTGAAGGCGCTGCTGCCTACAAGAACATGGTAAACGGGCTGATTTCGAGATCAGTTTACCATAGCGTATATATAGCAATCTTTGGCACCATAGGCAGCGAGAATTCGCAAACGGCCGGGCTTGAAAAAAGTGCTTTAAATATTATATCGCTGCTTGAGGCGAGCGGCTTTTCAGCAAGAAAAACAGTAATGGAGGAGGAGCTGGAATCAATATACATGCATTCAATCTAGATGTGCTTTTTGCAGTCACCGGCACCCTCTTGCTTGGAGTGCGATCTCAGGCTGATAGCATCAAAATCCACCTGAGAAAGAAGTACTACATAACGAAAAAATATTCAGTGAAATATTTCCTTGAAAATGCCTCATATTCACTTGAAAATGAATTTTCTCGCTGGATCGACTCGTTCGGAGAGGATTCAAGTATAATAGTTGCACTTCGGAGCATCCCAGCGCAGACCGGATCGAGGAAACTTAAGGCAATGAGGGCCGAGAGAGCATCAGAAATAAGGGTGAACAAGTCTGTTGATGCAAGGAACGAGAAGATAAGAAGTGAGATACCAGAACTGGACAGGATGCTCAGGAGCACTGGCCTGAACGGAAATTCACTATTCGACCTTTCACTTACAGTTAAGATATCAAGCTCACATCCAGCCAGTCTGCAGCGATCCGTAAACAAGTTCCTTATGTCGATGGATCTGCTTGGTTTAAAATTCAGGGCCCCGGAGTATATGAAAAAAGACGCGCTCTCTATTGATCTATTTCAAAGCGCTAAGACTAGGTATCTGGTGGATTCGGATCCTTTGTCCACAATGGTTCCTTTATTTCTTTCTGCAGAACCGGACACATCAGGAATCCTCATAGGGAGCGATGCGTCAACCGGCATGCCAGTATTCCTTAACCAGATGAAGGAAGCTTCACACAACCTCCTGATAATAGGAGAAACGGGTTCCGGAAAATCGTATTTTGGCAAGATTTTACTGATGAGGTTACTTTTAACTGGCGTTTGTAAAAGAGCTGTAATCGTAGATCCTCTTGATGAATATGGTGCTGAGTTCTTCGGCGACGCAAACATACTAGATGCGTCGCGTGGAGAATACATTGATTTCTTTGAATACTACGACGCGGAAAGGCGCATATCTGAGGCGATCACTTTTTTCACTGATACGCTTTCTCTGAACGAGGACGAAAGGTCAGCACTCAGGACGGCCTCATCATCACTGCATGATTATGATGGAATTCCATCAGTCATTGAGAAGCTGTCGGAAAACATCAGGGATCCAGGTCTTAACGATAAGCTGAGGTACCTTAAGGACAGATTTTTCAGAAAGAAGATTGAGGTCCAACTGAAAAATGCAAGAGTCACAATTATAAGAGCCCCATCTGAACCCGGCCAGGAAAGGGAAAAACTCCTTGCTTTTTCTC
>JAJYZI010000069.1 GCA_021800105.1 Thermoplasmata archaeon | reverse complement strand
TGTAACTGGACCCTTCTTTGTGCCCGTTGCAACCGCTTTCCATGCTTCCTCGTCTCCCAGAAGAAGAGAAATTGCATGCGGCATTGTGCCAACAGGTTCTAGACCAAGTATTTTACCGCTTTTTATTCCAGAGACACCATCAGCACCTCCTATATAGGCAGCCCTGTCTATCATGGGTGCAATGAAAGGGTTCATCCTTCGAATCCCGAATGAATAAACCGGCTTTTCGCCGGCAGCGATTTTCACTTTGGATGAAAGAGTCGATATGCCGGATGATTGGCAGATAAAACCAAGCAGTGAAGTTTCATGTTCACCGAAATTCCTGTATTTTCCGTGAATGGAAATAAACGGCGATGGAATTCCCTTGAAATCCCTGTAAGGCATTACGGTTCCTTCAGGTATTGCATAAAGGTCTTTAACGCGTCCTTCCAAAAGAGTAAGGACATCGTCAAGCCCTGTGAATGTGATCCATGGGTTCTCGAACGACGATACAGTAACTTCGGCGATAACATCATCGTTAAACTTCCTGTCTTTCAGGAAGGAAAGTGAACGATGAAAATATACATCACTGTTTTCAGCAGAAAGCACTTCGGCTTCACTCGCGACATTAAATTTCATTTAAATTACTTCCATCAGGAACTGGCGCAGGTTAATGACGCTTGCACCATAATACTTTTTCATTGATTTCAGGGCCTTTGAGTGATCCAAAGGATCAATGCTTGCGCACAGATCCTTAACAACCGTAACTTTGTAGTAACGGAAGAATGCGCCAGCTACAGTGTGTGCGACGCAAATATCTGTGCTTACTCCGGAAATATAGAGATCTGTGATATTGTGCATCCTGAGATAAGGATCCAGATCGGTATCCAGAAAAGAGTCATATCTTCTCTTCCGGATCCTATAGCCCTTGTATCCCGAAACATTTGGGTCAAGTTCTGATCCCGTGGTGCCGATCAGGCAGTGCTCTCCCCACACCCTGAATTCCGGATCATCCGGTACATGAGTATCCATCGTGAAAACTACGGGCAGCTTATCGGCAACCTCAGAAAGTGCCTTTCCAGTATTCTTTGCAGCAACAACCGCTGCATCTGATCCAAACTTTCCTGTGACAAAGTCATTCACCATATCAACTATGATCCAACCCTTAGTCACTGTCTCAACCTCCATGTCACCTTGGCACCTGCATCCTCTATCTCAACCCCAGCTTCTGATAGCATGGATCTTATCTTATCTGATAGCTCAAACTCCTTTCTCTTTCTTAGCATCTCGCGGATTTCAAGGATTGCATCTATGATACGATCATATTGGTCATGGCCCGATGAAAAATTGAGAATGCATAGGAATGAGTCAACTTCAAGCAGGAAATGAAGACACTCCTTGCAGGCATCCTCCGAAAGATCATTGAATTCGGTGTTGACCCTGTTGGCAAAATCCAGTAAGGTCATTATACCTGACCGGAAGTCAAAATCCTTGTCTATCGCAGTGACTATTCTATTCCTGTACTCGGGAACATCTATCCTGCCAAGGCCGAATGAATCTTTTTGCATCAACCTGTCGTAAAGAGACTGTATCTTGTTGAGGTTCTGGGTGGCTTCATGTACAGTTGACTCGTCAAAAATGAGTTCAGATCTGTAACCTGCACTCAGGAAAAACAATCTAAGGTTATTTCCACCGTATTTCTGTGCTGCATCCCTGAGATTGATCATGTTCCCCTCTGATTTTGCCATCTTCTTGTTGGAAATATTTAGCATGCCTGAGTGAATCCAGTACCGTGCCATCTTCTTGTTTCCTGAAAGGGTGCGCATTATCGCTATTTCCCCTTCATGGTGAGGAAATATAAGATCCGTGCCACCTCCATGTATATCGTAAGTCTTGCCCAGCATCTCTTCCGTTATAGCCGTATCTTCGATGTGCCAGCCTGGCCTTCCACGTCCCCATTTATAATTCCAGCCTTCCTCGTGTTTATCTGTGAATTTCCACAGTGCAAAATCCTCGGGATTTCGTTTAGATGCACTCATCTCATGCCTGACCATGTGCATTACCTGGTCAAGTTTCTGCCCAGAAAGTTTGCCATAATCCTTGAAAGTTGAAACATCAAAGTAAACACCGTCCTTTGCTACATAGGCTACTCCCATCCGCAACAGCCTTCTCACCTGGTTGGCAATTTCACGGATAAAATCTGTGGCAAATGCGTAGTAGGATACAGCATCGGCATGCACTCTTGCCATATCTGTCAAATATGCTTCAAAAAACCTTCTTGCCAGCACCGACGGTTCTGTACCTGTTTCCTTTGCCCTGTTGATTATCTTGTCGTCCAGGTCAGTTATGTTCTGTAAGTAGAATACCGAATATCCGCGATATCTAAGATACTTGACTGCGGCATCAAAGAAAACAAACGTCCTGCCGTTACCTATATGAATATAATCGTAAACAGTAGGTCCGCAGACGAATATCTTCAATCTTCGCCCATCCCTGGGCTTTAACTCCTCCAGTCTTCTGGTCAGGGTGTTGAAGATTAACATCACATGCAGTATGCATTACATAATATTATTCTCACCTTTTCATTCTCCTGCAGGTTATAACATACAGGAATAAGCACAACCTCATTCTGGAGGTTAAGATTACCTTCACAGGGAACAGTTGCACCTTCAGTGATTGGATAAATAAAATTACAAAATATGTTTTATTTCAGTAAGATATCATCCATTATGGATTATGATCATGCACGCGACGAGATAATCAGGTATGCGAAAGATCCAAAAGGTAAGGATTCTGCAGGAGTCCTTCAGTTTGTCTGCGATTACCTGAGGAAAATTGACAAGCGTTACAACTGGGTTGGTTTCTATGTCGTTAAAGGCGACAATCTGATACTTAAGAATTTTAGCGGAGATGAGACGGAGCACAAGAAAATTAAAATTGGGGACGGTCTCTGCAGTTTAGCAGTTCTAAGGAATGAAATCGTGAACGAGAAAGATGTGAAGTCCAATAATACTTATCTGGCATGTTTCCCAAGCACAAATTCTGAAATTGTTGTTCCGGTAAGGATGAACGGCGTTCCAATAGGTGAAATAGACGTGGATTCGGACACCAAAAATGCCTTTGGTATGAAGGATGAAAGCTTCCTTTCTGAAATAGCCGACAATGTATCAGAACACGTCAAGCGTGTTGCTTCAGGCAGCTAGTTGAACTTTCGCACTATGTTTCCTGAGATTACGTACGATCCTACACTGAATACCTTTTTTGCGCTCACATCAACGCACGACATAGATGCCGTATCGACCTGGATCCCGAAAGCTGATGGCTCTTCCGTTATGCCCAGATAGGCTGATATTAGGCAGCGAATTGGCAGCGCATGCGATACGACGACAGCATTCCCTTCATGCCGGTTGAGTGCATTCTGCATCCTGGTTGCAATATCCTCCCAGGTTTCCTGTCCTGTAAAATTCCTGTATAATGGTGGAAGTTGATCATACCCCTTCTGAACCTTTGGACCCTGCCCTGCTTCTCTGAGATCCGGATCAATTTCAACTTCTAGTTGTAGTTGTTGAGCAATAATGTCTGCAGACTCCCTTGCACGGAGTATCGGACTTGAAACAACTTTATCAAGCTTAAGCTTTTTAAGCTGGGTCAGGGCATAATTAATCTGCCCTTTACCAATATCGGTAAGGTGATATTTTGCCGCAACGTCATCATCGACAATTCTTAGTATGTTTGCTTCACTCTCACCATGTCGGATAAGCACTGCCCTGTTCATACAACAGCATACCAGTCTTGTTATAAAATTTAGATCATCTGAACCAGCCAGAGCGTAATAACAGATAGAACAAGTACTGGCGGTGTTACAATGATGCCTACCTTTATAAAATACCTGTACGTTATACCCTTCTCTCCTTTCTGCCTCAATATATTCATCCAGAGAAGGGTTGCTAAGGATCCGATTGGCGTGAACTTGGTACCAATATCATTTGCTAGCACATTCAGATAGACTAACGAACTCTCATGCATGTGGATAAGTGTAAGATTAACTGTAATCACAGATGGAAGGTTATTCATTACGGATGCCAGGAAAGAGAAAAGAAATGCTTCTATAATCATGCGAAAAGGCAGGTATAGAGTAGAAAAATATGACATTGCTGATGCAAGCGCCTCAACCAGCCCGTTTTTTGAAAGGGCATACACGACAATAAATAAGCCAAGTGCAAAAAATATGATTTCCCACGGTGTATTGAAGACAAGTTTCTTTCCCGGAATAGCAGTCCTTCTCCTTGCGTATAGATAGAAAAGCGCAACACCTGGAACGGCAATCACGGAAATAGGAACGAGAAACAGTCCTGTAATTGCATATAAAACTATCAGCAATATCACTACGAAAAAGGCAACACGTAAAAGGCGTCTGTCCCTGACCACGTCGATAGGTCTTGGAAGATTCTCAAGTGAAATATTATCCTGGAAGGTATGCCGGAACAACAGATAGAGAGTCAAGGTGCTTGAGACAATGGCAACAATATCTGGTATTATCATGACCCTTGCATATTCTGTGAAAGGAATTGAAAAGAAGCCAACGCTTATTATATTCACAAGATTGCTTATGCTGAAAGGAAGGCTCGTTGCATCTGCAACAAAGCCCACAGATACCAGAAAAGGAACGTATACCTTCCTCGGGGCGCCAGTTTCTCTCAGAATAGCATACATAATAGGGGTCATTACGACTATGCTGCCGTCATTTGAGAAAAGGGCTGTCACAATCGATGTCAGAAGAACAATCAAGATAAATAGACGCTTCACAACCCCGCGAGAGTAGAAAGTTATTCTGATGGCTATATACCTGAAAAATCCAATTTCATCCAGAATGAGGGAAAGAAATATAATTGCAATGAGAGTGATCGTAGCGTTCCAGACGATGCCTACAACATAAAGGATGTCGTGTTCTCCTATAATTCCAAGAAATATAAGGATAATAGCACCGATTATTGGAGGAATGGCAATGCTAAGGTGTCTCGGTCTTGCCACAACGAGGATCATGACCGCGATGAACACGACAAGCGATACTATAAAATCTATCTGCAACCAATTCCTGTAATTTACAAGGATATTTAGAATTATATGCTTTCATTGTGAGATCGCAGTATCCTCAACTCTTCCTGACGGAAAGCCAAGCTACAAAAGGTTATTCAGACCGGAAGAATTTTGCTGCCTGTACATGAATAATACAAGTAACTACCTGATAAACGAGAAAAGTCCATATCTGCAACAGCATGCTCACAATCCAGTCAATTGGTATCCTTGGGGTGACGAAGCATTCGAAAAAGCACGCAAGGAAGATAAGCCTGTCTTTCTCAGCATCGGTTACTCGACTTGCCATTGGTGCCATGTCATGGAAAAGGAAAGCTTTGAGGACACAGAAGTTGCACAGGCAATGAATAAGGTATTCGT